>JAKSPP010000039.1 GCA_024404735.1 Oscillospiraceae bacterium
GTGCGCCGGGGAAGGGCCAGAGGGGGGTATCCCAGCCCCAGGGCTGAGAGAGGTCCCAGATCTTGGGCATCTTCTCGGTTTCGAGATAGAGCTTGGACTTGTCAAGAGGCATGTATGCCATAGTGAAGTTCCTCCATATAAAATAATATTTTTGAACAGGCTTAATAAGTCTCAGAACATACTGAGACGATTGTGCTGTAATATAATAATACTAATGCTCGTCAAAGTCAAGTTTATCCCTTGTATAAAGTGTAAAAAAATGCTATTATATTTCAAAAGTTTTTTATTCCCGGAGGCTAATTTATGCTGACTTTATTCACAGGTCCGGCAAAAACAGGAAAAACCGGCGCCATGATGGCGCAGCTGGCGGAGAAAATCAAAAACGGTATTCCCTGCTGTCTCGTCTGCCCGGAGCAGTATAGCTTCGAGGCGGAAACGGCCCTTCTGAAGGCCGCGGGAAACACCCTTTCACGCTACGGTGAGGTTCTCCCCTTTTCTCGACTTTATAATGCCGTGAGGGCGGAAAAGGGCGGCTGCACCGAGAAGCTCCTTGACAAGGGCGGAAAGCTTCTGTGCCTTACTCTTGCCCTTAATCAGCTTGAGGCCGGAAGGCTGCATTTCTTCAAAAACGCCTGCCGCTCCCCCGAAAAGTCCGCCGCCATTCTCGAGAGCATAGATGAGCTTAACGATGCGGGAATTTCCCCCTCGGAGCTTAAAAAGATAGCCGCAGGTGCCCCCTCCCCTTCCCTTTCCGCAAAGCTCACGGAGCTTTCCACCGTTATGGAGGCCTACACGGCAATTTCCTCTGCCTCGGGCCTTGACCCACGCTCCCGTCTTTCCCTTCTTGAGGAAATGCTGCCAAAAAGCAGCTACGCCGGGAGACATTTTTACTTTGACGGCTTTCTCTCCTTCACGGGAAGAGAGCTTAGCCTTATAAAAACACTGGTTGCCCTTGGGGCAGACGTTACCGTTGCCCTTATGTGTGAGGGGCTTTCCCCCGAGGAGGGGCACGAAATCTTCGAGCCCGGCAGAAAAGCGGGGCTTAAGCTTATTTCCTACGCAAAGCTTAACAATGCGGAGGTAAAAATTGTCCCCTTCCTGCCCGCAGATAAGGAGGGCAGTGTCGGGGGGGCCATAAGAAAGCTCTTCGGCTTTTCCTCCGAAAAGGCCTCCCTGCCCGAGGGGAAGCTCACCGTCCTTGCGGGAAAACAGCTTTCCGAGGAATGTGAGGCGGCCGCGGCGGAGATTCTGCGCCTTGTCAAAAAGGGCTGCCGCTTCAGGGACATCGCCCTCGCCTCACCGTCCTTTGAGGCAGACAGAAATATAATAGAAGGGGTCTTCAGGCGCTACGGAATTCCCCTTAACGTTGCCGTAAAGGAGTCACTCAGGGACAAGGCCCTTCCTCTTTTCATTGCCTCGGCCTACAGGCTTATTACAAGGGGCTTTGACAGTGAGGATATGAGAAGCTATCTGAGCTCCGGTCTGACGGGTCTGTCCGATGATGACAGGGACACCCTTGAAAACTATGTCTTCAGGCGTGCCGTTTCCGGAAGGTCATGGGAGAGAGACTGGATTTCCCCCTCGGGGGAAAAGGGCAGAGCCGAAAATATGGATGAGCTCAATGCCATACGCAGACAGATAATCACTCCCCTTCTTGCCTTCAGAGAGGCCGGGGCAAAGGCCGAAACCGGAAGAGAGCAGGCCATTGCCCTTATGTCCTTCTTTGATGACATCGGTCTTCCCGAGAGGCTTGCGGAAAGAGCCTGTGCCCTTAAGGAAGCAGGTCTGGAAACACAGGCCGAGAACGGCATGCTCATATGGGGAACCGTCGTTGGTGCAATGGAGCAGTGCGCCGCGGCCATGGGTGAAATGAGCTTTGATGCCGCCGGCTTCGGGAAGCTCTTTCTCTCCGTTATATGCTGCTACGAGCTTGCCTCCATTCCCACTGGCCGTGACGGTGTTATGGCCGGAAACATGAGCAGAATGAGGCGCATGGGCATAAAGCACCTGTTCCTCATCTCCGCGGACAACTCAAAAATCCCCGCCGTTCCCACCCCCGCCGGAGTTCTTTCCGAGCTTGACAGAGAGCTTATGCGTGAAAACGGCGGTACCTTTATTGCGGATATGAGGACAAAGAGCAGTGAGGAGTTTTCACAGCTTGCCTCCTGCCTTCTCCTGCCCTCGGAGAGCCTGCACATAAGCTGCTCCCCCTCCTCCGGCGAAAGCGGAGCGGGGCCCTCCTTTATCATGAACAGAGCCGCCGAGCTTCTGGGCCTTGACCCCGAAAAGCTCCCCGGCATTGATACGGATGCCTGCCGTGCGGAAAGCGCAGGTACACTTACGGAGCTTGCCGCAAAGTCCCGCACAGACCACGCATCCCCCTTCTCAAGAGCCGCAGACGCCCTTATCTCCGATGAACAGAGAGAAAGGCTTAACTCACTGCGCCTTCTTGCCCTTGATACCGCAAGAACAGACAGACTCTCTGCCGATACCATTACGTCCATATACGGTCATCGCCTGCACCTTTCCGCCTCAAAGGTTGAGAAATACGCAGACTGCCGTTTTGCCTACTTTATGCAGTTCGGTCTTGATGCAAGGGCGAGAAAGCCCGAGGTTTTCGATGCAAGCAGAGCGGGAACCTTTATCCACGATGTTCTGCGCTTTGTTTTCGAGGAAATCAAAAACCGCGGTGGTCTCGGCAGATGCGATGATGACCTCATCGCCGCTCTGGCACTGCAGTACACGGACGAGTATGCCGCAAGCAAGCTTCTCAATTTTGCGGATATGTCCTCACGCTCCGTTTACCTTTTCAGAAGGCTCAAGGACAAGGTAAGGAAGATTGTCCTCGATATTGTATCGGAGCTTCGTCAGGGCAGCTTTGAGCCCCTTGAATTCGAGCTTGACCTTAAATCCGCCTCCGTCCTTCCCCCCGAGGACTTCAGCGGCACCCTTGACGGCTATATCGACAGGGTCGACGGCTGGCTCCACGACGGAAGGATCTATCTTCGCATAGTTGACTACAAAACGGGCACAAAGCATTTTTCTCTTTCCGACGTTCTTTACGGAAAGAATCTGCAGATGCTCATTTATCTCTTTGCCCTGAAGAAGCTGGGAGAGGGCTTTGCCTTCTCGAAGGGAAAGGAGCTTATCCCCGCGGGAATCGAATACATTCACGCCTCCGATGAGCTTGTCCCTCTGAAGATGGGTGCGGATGATGAGAAAATCGACAGCAAGGTCGAAAGAAAAATAAACAAGAGAGTCGGTCTTTTCCTAAAGGACGTGGACGTACTTCAGGCAATGGAGCCCGGGCTTAAAAAGCAATATATTCCCGTTCGTATAGTGGGGAAAACAGGCGAGCTTGATGGAAAAACCATTGCAAGTGCGGAGCGTTTCGGAAAGCTGGGGGCCTATATAGACAGCCTCATAGAAAAGATAGCCCAGGAAATAAAGGACGGCGACACAAGTGCAAATCCCTACTGCGAGGGAGAAAGCACCCCCTGCAAATACTGTGATTTCAGGGAGGCCTGCCGCTTCGATGAGGCAAGGGACGGCTACAGACACAGGGTAAAGCAAAGTGACGAATTTGTCTGGGACACCATTGACAGGGAGCTCGGAGCAAGCGGGCAGGAGGCTTAAGGTATGGGACTTACAACAGAACAGAAAAGCTGCGTTGAAGAAAGAGGAAGAAGCCTTCTCGTTTCCGCCGCTGCAGGAAGCGGCAAGACAAAGGTTCTGACAGAGAGACTCATCCGCTATATCGTTGACGAGGGTGCGGATATAAGCACCTTCGTTGTCATCACCTTTACAAAGGCCGCCGCAGCCGAGCTTAAAAGCAGAATATATTCAAATCTCACAAGGAAGCTGACGGAGATAATAGAGAACAATCCCGCAGACCCTTCAATCGGAAGACTCAGGCGTCAGATTTCCGCCTGCTACTCCGCAAAGATAAGCACAATACACAGCTTCTGCGGTGACCTTCTCCGCAGCTACATACACGACCTGCCCGGAAACACGGACATAAAAATAAGCCCGGGCTTCAGAATTATGGATTCCGTTGAGTCCGGTGCCCTTAAAGGCACAGTATTAAAAGGCCTTCTTGAAAAGCGGTACGAAAAGCTCCGTCTTGCAGAGGAAAAGGGACCCTTAACGGGAAGAGACGCCGCCTTCAGAGTCCTTGCGGACACCCTGGGAGATATGTCCTCCGGAATCGGGGACGATGATATCGAGACAGCCTGTCTGGCACTTCTTAATGTATTTGAAAGCCACCCCGACAGAAGGCTCTGGGAAGAAAAGATTAAAGAGTTTTACAGTGAGGCCTTTTCGGTAAGCGACCTTTTCGCCACCGTATGGGGAGATGAGCTTCGCAGCAGGGCGGCGGAAACAATCCTCGCCTGCGCAGACAATATGGAGACCCTTCTGGGAAAAATAAATACCTGTGGCAGTGAAGCCGTAATAAAAGCCTTTGAAAATCTCACCTACGCAAATGACAATATAAAGGCACTTTACGAAAAGCTCTCCTCCTGCACCTGGGATGAATTTATTAAAGAGCCCGAGAAGGTTTACAGAAAGCCCGACGGAAAGGGCATTATGATCTCAAAGCCGAAAAAGGCAGAGCCATGGGAGCTTGATATTTTCGAAGCCCTGAAGGATGAAAGCACAGAAATCAGGGAGACAATAAACGACCTTAAGGATATCTTCACCGCACCCTCCGAAAATCTCATCAGAGACCTGCGCCTTTCCTACGCACCGATTGAGGAGCTTATTGCCCTTTCCGAGGATTTTGCCGCCGAATTTGCCGAGGCAAAGGCCCTGCGCAGTGCCCTTGATTACTCCGACCTTGAGCATCTGACGCTGAAGCTTCTCATTGACCCCGAAACGGGAAAGCCCGGAGAGCTTGCAAAGAAAATCGCATCACGGTATACGGAAATAATGGTCGATGAGTATCAGGACGTCAACGAGGTGCAGAATACAATCTTCAATGCCATTTCAAAGGACGGGAAAAACCTCTTCACCGTAGGAGATATGAAGCAGAGTATTTACCGCTTCCGTATGGCAGACCCGGGCATATTTCAGGAGAAGTACTCCTTCCTGCCGAAGCTGAGCGAGGCAGAGCCCGGAGAGAGCGCCAAGATATTCTTAAGCCGCAATTTCCGCTCACGCTCCGTTATTATAGACTTTGCGAATATGCTCTTTGAAAGGGTTATGTCCCTTAAGGTCGGTGAAATTGAGTACGATGAGGACTCCCGCCTCGTATTCGGAGCCTCGGCCTATGCCCCCGGGTATGACCTTCCCTGCGAGATTATCGGCATAGACAATACGGGCACAGGGGATGATGCCGCTGCAGAAGCTATCTTCGTTGCGGATAAAATTGCGACAATGCTTTCGGAAAGAGATGAAAGCGGAAACAGAAAATACACGGAAAGCGACTTTGCCATTATTCTGCGCTCAAGGACAAATGCCTCCGCCTTTGCCTCCGCTCTTCTTGACAAAGGAATAAGAGTTGCCTCCGCCGAGGGCGGAAGCTTCTTTATGAGCTTTGAGGTAAGCCTTCTTATCGGTCTTATGTCCCTCATTGATACCCCCAGGGATGACGTAAGGCTTATATCCGTCCTGTCCTCCCGCGTTTTCGGCTTCTCCCCCGATGACCTTGCAAAAATCAGGGAGGAGAAGAGAGGAACGGACTTCTACACCGCCCTGTGCATTCATGCGGCAAAGGGTGACAGAAGGTCAAAGGACTTTATCGAAAAGCTTTCCTCCTGGAGGAAAATCGCCCCGGATGTAAGCTCTGCCGAGATGCTTTCCGTTCTTGTATCCGACCTTGACCTTTTCTCACTGTGCGCTGCGGGAGACAACAGCGAGACAAGACTCTCCAACATAGATGTCCTTATAAGCCTTGCACGGAGCTTTTCCGATGCGGGCAGCGGCAGTGTTCACGGCTTTGTGCTTAAGATAAACGAGCTTATTCTCAGCGGAAACATCGCAGAAACAGGCTCTGCCGAGGCCGGCGTTACCATAATGACCATGCACAAGTCAAAGGGTCTGCAATTCCGCTGCGTATTCCTCTGCAGCCTTCAGAGGCAGTTTAACTTTCAGGACGAAAAAAGCAAGCTTATTACCCACAAAAATCTGGGCATAGGCGTTAAGGCCCTCAACAAGGAAAAGGGCACAATTACGGACACCATTGCCAGATTCGCCATAGGAAAGGCCCTGCACGCAGAGCAGCTCTCCGAGGAGATGCGCATATTATATGTTGCCGTCACAAGAGCCGAGGAAAGGCTTTTTATGACCTTCACGGAATCCCAGAAAACCCGCTCAATAACAAGTCCCACCCCCGGAAAAGCCGTACCCACTGCTCTTACCTCCGACTGCAAGAGCTACGCCGAGTGGCTTCTTCTTGCCTGCATCGGAAACGAGAGCATGGGGGGAAGGACTATCTTTAGCCTCAACCGCTTTCCCCTTACGGACACAGACAAGTCCGGGGCGGAAAACGAGGAGGGCGCCCTCTCCGCACCCCCGGAGGCACAGGAGAATACCGGGGATAATACGGACATCTCCGAAGAGATGGCAATCATTAAGGGAAGCCTTGACTTTGTCTATCCCTATGAGGCCGAGGACTTCATTCCCGCCAAGGTAAGCGCAACAAGTCTGAAGGGCTTTTACAGACCCGATATAGAGGCAAAGGAGTTTTTTAAGGATGACGAATACTCCGAGGAGGATGAAGAGAGGCTGAGGGCAAGAGGCGTACTGACAAAGCCCGCCTACTCCGCAAAAAGGCCTGATTTTTCAAAAGAAGCAGGACTCACCGCCGCCGAAAGGGGCACTGCAACCCACGGCTTTTTATATTCCTCCTCCTTCTGCGCCCTGAGCAGAGAAAACGGCATTGAGGAGGAAAAGAAAAGGCTTCTTGCCCTCGGTACCTTTACGGAGGAAGAGCTTAATGTCGTCAATGACAAAGCAATATCGGCCCTTGCAAAGGGGCCTCTGGGCGAAAGGCTTATAGCCGCCGAAAAGGAAGGAAGGCTGTATAAAGAATACCGCTTTACGGTTCTTGTCCCGGCACTTAGCCTCTTCCCCAATGCTCCTGCGGAGGAGACGATTCTTCTTCAGGGGGCTGCCGACTGCTTCTTCATTGAGGATGACGGCATTGTACTTATAGACTACAAAACAGACAAGGTTTTTTCCAGAGAGAAAATCAGAGAGAGGCTCCGTGAGCACAAAAAGCAGCTTGAAATATACTCCTACGCACTTTCGGAAATTTTCTCAATGCCCGTAAAGGAAAAATACATATCCTTTTTAAGCCCCGGATTAACACTGAGGCTTAAAAACGAAGAGACCTGAAAATCCCGATATTATATGCAAAAATGCCGCATCCGAAGAGAAAACGGATGCGGCATTTTTATTTTTATACATATTCCTTTTCGATTTCCTTAACGCATTTAAGGATATATCTGTTCTCGGGGGTTCTTATTCCCAGTTCCTCGCCGAGCTTTATAACCGTGCCCGCAAACATCATAACCTCGGAGGGTTTTCCGTTAATGCGGTCCTGACCCATGGAGGGGGTTCCGTTGGGGTCGAGAGTGCTTTCTATTTCAATGCACTTGTTAAGGTCCGCCTCTCTCAGGGCTATTCCCTTTGCATTTGCAATTGCAAGTACCTCGCGCATTGCGGCAACGAGAGTTCTGTTTGCATCGCTTCCCTCCGACAGAGCACCGGAGTAGCTTACACCGTACATCATACAGGTCTGGTTAATGCCGACGTTCAGCATAAACTTAAACCACATTCTCCAGAGGATGTCCTCCTCCTCAACGTAGGGCATTTCGATTCTGTCAAAGAAGGCCATGACAGAGGCGAGTATTTCGGGGTCTCCCCCGGAAACCGTGCCTATATGCAGTCTTCCCGGCTGAGTAAAGCGGAGGCTGTCCCCGAACTTCATTGCATCCATACCCTGGGCAACCGTATAGAGAATTCTGTCCTTACCGTATCTCTCCCCGATGATTTCCTCACTGGAGATGCCGTTCATAACGGACATAATTATCGTTTTTTCACCGATAGCGTTTTTCATAACCTCAAGGGCACTGTGAAGCCCCGTGTACTTAACGGCAACGATAAGAAGGTCTGCGGGCTTTACCTCATCGGCGCTTACAATATTGAAGGCTACGCTTCTTCCGTTTATTTCAAACTTTCTGTTTTCATATTTTTCCTTGCGGGCCTTATCCATAACAAAGCATACGGACTCATTCCCGCAGTGCCTTGCGATATGATCTGCATACAGAAGGCCAAGTGCCCCCATTCCCACAATCGAAACCTTTTTTATCTCCATTTCGCTCTCTCCTTTTTTCATATAGAAAGCATAATACAAACGAGGAGAGAAATTGTCAAGGATTTAAAGCTTAAATATAAACGGGGAAGCCCGGACTATAAGCCCCGAAACAGCAAAAACGCGAAGCCCCGTAATCGGGACTTCGCGCAGAAAATATCTCGTAAAGCTTACAGGCAGCGAACCTTGAGGGTCTTGCACATATTGCCGCATACTGCGATGATGTAGCAGTCGCCGTGGCCCACATAGGAGAGAACACCCTCGGAGGAAATCTTGCAGTACTTGGGGTTGGTGGTGTACCAGGAAACACCTGTAACTGCGGTGTTGGAGCTGATGGTGCAGCCGAGCTTCAGGTTTCCGTCGGAAGCGCGGTAGGTGATTTCGTCACCGAGAGTAGAGCCCATAAAGGTAATCTTGATGGAGTTTCCGGCATCCTTGGCGGTTGTGAGGGTGATGGTGCTGGTGGGGTCATCCCAGGCAACATCAAGGCCTGTGGCAGATGCAACGGCACGGACGGGGAGGTAGGTTGTGTCGTCCATAATGAAGGGCTCGACAATCTTGCCGTTTGCGTCCTTGGGGACTATCTGCATATCGTTAAGAACAATCTTGATATTTCTGTAGAAAATCTCGGCGGTTGCATTACCCGAGAGAGCAAGTGCGGAGCCTGCAAGAAGAACAATGGCGAGCATTGTTGCCATTCCGGCGATAAAACTCTTTTTCATGGTTTTTTCCTCTTTCTTTAGTAGTTTTTATAGCTTTGTGTACCGCCGCCCCGGCGGCCTTAAATAAATTACTTTGCAGACTTCTTCTCTTCCTTGCCGGAGAGCATGAAGTTTGTGAGGATGCCGAGGATAAGTGCGCAGGCAGTGGTACGGATATCGACAGAGCCGAAGGATACTACCATTCCGCCAACACCGGCAACAAGAATGATGGATGCGACAAACAGGTTCTTGTTGTCATTGAAGTCAACGGACTGAAGCATCTTAAGACCGGATACGGAAATGAAGCCGTACAGAGCGAAGCAGACACCGCCCATAACGCAGCCGGGAATAGTCTCAAGGAAGGCAACCAGAGGTCCTACAAAGGAGAAGACAATGCAGGCAACAGCAGCACCCCAGATGCTGACAGTAGAGGCATTCTTGGTGATTGCAACGCAGGCTATGGACTCACAGTAGGTGGTATTGGGAGCGCCGCCGAAAACTGTTCCCACAAAGGAGCCGATACCGTCACCGAGAAGAGTGCGGGTAAGGCCGGGCTTCTCAAGGAGATTTACATCAACGATGCTGGAGAGGTTCTTGTGGTCAGCCAGATGCTCGGCAAAAACAACGAATGCAACAGGCACATAAGCCGCAAACAGTGTAAGAATGTAGGTTCCGTTTATCTGTCCCCAGCCGCCGTTACCGAGAAGGAAGGTAAAATCGGGAATCGCGAATACGCCGCAGCCGACGAAGGCACCGTAGTTGATTACGATGAGAGCATCATTGCCTGTGGCCTTGCCGATGAAGTAGAAAAGCGTTGCGACAATATAGCCTGCAACAATTCCGATAATGAAGGGAACAAGCTTAAGAGTCTTCTTGCCGTAAACAGAGCAGAGCATTGTAACGGCGAGAGTTACAAGACCGCAGATAAGGGAGACATAAACCGTCGCCCTTGCAATATCGGCGCCGGCAGGAGAAATACCGCTGACTGCGCTTCCCGCAAGAGAAAGACCGATGGTGGCAACAGTGGGTCCGATAATTACGGGAGGCATAAGCTTGTCAATCCACTTAACGCCGCAGAACTTAACCACAATGGCGATAATTACATAGACAAGTGCGGCCATTGCAGCACCGATTATAAGACCGCAGTAGCCGACTGTCATAGAGTAGGCACCGGCAAAGGCGGAAATCATAGACGGAATAAAGGCGAAGGAGGAGCCGAGGAACACGGGGCTCGAGCTCTTTGTAAAGAGCAGATAGATGATGGTACCACAGCCGGCGCCGAACAGGGCCGCAGCTGCGGGAAGGGCAGCGCCCGTTGCACCGTTTACCGCTGCGGGAACTGCAATTGTTGCGGCCATAATTGCCAGAAGCTGCTGGATAGCAAAGAGAATAACCTGCCCGAATCTGGGCTTGTCCTTGATACCGTATACAAGGTTCATAACGATTTACTCCTCTTGAATATTTGGTTTTTCTGCATTCGTAAAAACGAAATTGCATACTTTTTGTAAACTACTAAATAATACAATAACGAATTAAAGCTGTCAAGAAAAAATATTGCCCTCCGGGGGACAAAAAAAGCCCTCCGGAGGGCACGAAAAGGCAGAGACTACGGGGGAAAAAACCGCTTTGACGTCTCTGCCTTATGACAAAAATTTTTTATCTCATTTTCAGATTTTTCTGCATTCCATATAGTAGCGCTTCTCCTCGGCTCTTCCTATGGAGAAGGTCTTTTTGGGGAAGGGGCCGTACTTTGCGATGGTATCAAAGAAGCTGTCCTTTGAAACAGCGGGAAGCATCAGAGTAAGATTGCCCGGCATATGTCCGAAGGAGAGGGCCGTTTCGTCGTTGTGGATATAGTCAACAGTGCCCTTTTCGCCGAGCTCTGAGGCAATGACCTCATCGGCAAGGGAAATAATTTCACCTATGGTGCAGCCGCGGACAGTGAGCCTTTCACTGCAGTCTTCGGATACAAGGAAAAGCTCTCTTTCCTCCCCTTCCTCCCTTGAAAGACCCGTAAGTGCCTTCTTAAGGGCGGAGGACGCCTTCAGTGCATCCACACCGAGGGGACCCCGGGAATTGGCTCAAAGCCTATTGGCTCAACGGGG
>JAKSPP010000004.1 GCA_024404735.1 Oscillospiraceae bacterium
CCGTTATCATATTCATCACCAAGAAGCTCGGGAACGGAGGTAATTGTACCACCCTTAACATGACAGTTGGTAATAGTGCAGCCGTTGGTAGAAGAGAATCCACAGATTGCACCGGCATAATGAGTGCTGGATACAGTTACATTTTCAAGGGTTACATTCTTAATTGTACCAAGCAGAGAACCGAAGAAACCTGCAGTAGCATAATTAGAAGTTGAATCGCTTGCTGTTAAGTTGGAGATAGTATGTCCATCGCCGTCAAAGGTTCCGCTGAAAGATTTTCCCGGATAGCTGCTTACATCACCGACAGGTGTCCAGGCAATACCGTCAAGGTCAATATCTTCAGCCAGTTTAACCGTCTGACCTCTGAAATTCTTGTTTTCTTCATTAACCTTCTTAGCGAACTCGAGAAGCTCATCGGCATTGGAAATGAGAATTTCGGAAGCTCCCCAGTATATCTCACCATCTGCAAGTTCGTAAGGACGAACGCGGACAGTATTGTCACTTTCTGCATTGCTATCATCAAGGCCATCGGCACGGCCAACAACAGCACCTACATTGTACTGAGACTTTTCGGTGTACTTTTTGTAATTCAGTTCGTCTTCCATTGTTCCGCCAATGATGGAGCTGTTCTTGACAGTGCAGTTCTTAACACCCGCTGCAGCACCGCCTGTTGCACAGCCGACAATACCGCCGATATCACGATAACCGTTTACTGTAACGTCTTCAACAGAACAATCGGTTACCTTATCTCCGTTTACAATGTATCCGATAATGCCACCGACCTTATCGCCGTTATCATAGCCATTTCCGATTTTCTCAGGCTCGGATGTAATTGTACCGCCCTTAACATGACAGTTTGTAATGGTACTGGCGTTGGCAGAAGAGTAACCGCAAATTGCACCGGCATAGTGAGTGCTGGTAACAGTTACATTTTCAAGGGTTACATTTTTAATTGTACCAAGCAGAGACCCAAAGAGGCCCGCAGTAGCATAATCAGGCCTTGAATCGCTTGCTGTTAAGTTGGAGATGGTATGTCCATCGCCGTCAAAGGTTCCGCTGAATGATTTGCCCGGATAGCCGTTTACATCACCGACAGGTGTCCAGACAATTCCTGCAAGGTCAATATCGGCAGCCAGTTTAACTGTCTGACCTCTGAAATTTTTGTTTTCTTCATTAACCTTTTTAGCAAATTCTACAAGCTGGTCCGCAGTGGAAATTGAAATTTCCGAAGCAGTCCAGTCAATCTCTTCGTCCTCTGCAAATGCCATAGCAGGGACAAATGTGAGAACGAGCACGGCACAGAGAAGTACCGCAAGGATTTTTCTCTTCATATGTTTTCTCCTTCATTTTAATATTGCAAGTGCATTTCTTTATGCATTTGCTTGAATGCAGTATACAATAATTAAACTGTTAAGTCAAGTTGCTCTGACAGTTTATTAAATTATGAGTTCGATAATGATAATCTCATATAAGGGGTGAAATAATGATTGATTATCGCTTAATCGGCTCACGCTTAAAGGCCGTCAGAGAAAGTAAAAATATGACTCAGGAGGTACTGGCAGAGAAAGCGTCCATTACTGTCGTATATCTGAGCAAAATCGAAAACGGAAAAGTACGGCCGACACTGGAGGTTATTGATTCCATCTGCGTCAATCTTGACTGTGACCTCGGCTATATATTCGGAGGTTCATCACCGAATACAGATTATTATCAGCAGGATAAAATATGCGCTGTTTTTAAGAAACTTAAACCGGAGGTTAAACCCATTGCCATGAGCATTCTGGAAAACCTCTCAAAGCTACCATAAACCATTAAGCCAAATTACTGCAGCACGGCTTTTTACAATAATAACAGGACACTACCCGATTTACTGTCGGATAGTGTCCTTCATTTTATTTATATCTCATTGACATTGACAGGGAAAGCTTACTATGCTACGATAAAATCCGTAAGTGACTGATACTCCGGAATGTTTTTTAAGGCACGTGAAATTATGAAAAACAAGAAGATTACAATATCTATATTTGCCCTTGTTATTGTGGCGGGATTACTCTGTGCAATACTGTTTTTCGGTCTTTTTTGTTTTCGCATCGGCGGGAAAACATACATGCGGTATATTTCATCAATTGACCTTTCCGGAAAAAGCATTGATAATCCGAGGGATTTAAGCCGCTGCACAGAGCTTAAGCATGCCGACCTTCGCAAAACGGGAATAAGTGCCGAGGACTATGAATATCTTAAAGGCACCCTACCCGACTGCGAAATACTATGGGATGTACCGGTTATGGGAGAGTATTTCCCGGAGGATACGAAGGAAATAAAACTGAGCTCTGTTTCCGAAAAGGATATTGAGGCTCTGTCTTATCTGCACGAGCTTCAATTCATTGACGGAAAAGACTGCGAAGACTTATCCGTTCTGAGAGAAATTAAGGCAAAGTATCCCAATGCTTCCTTAAGCTTTTACATCCCCTTAGGCGACAAGAAATACGAAAGCAGCGATATTTCTTTTTTCACAGGGGATACGGATATAGACGAGCTTATTGAAAAAGCGGATTTGTTCTCTTCATTAAGCGAGATACACTTTGACGTAGCTCTTCCCTCTTCGGAAAAGCTTGCAGAGCTTCGTGAAGTTCTACCTGATGTATGTTTTTTCATTGACAGGGATAACAAAGCATACGGGATAGACATATCTGCCGAGAGCCTTGACCTTTTTGGTCTTAGTCTTGATTCCGAAACGGCAGATACTCTCATTTCATATTACCCGAAGCTTAATGAAATAAGGATAAACGGCTGCTCCCTCGGCGATGAGGAAATACGCAGTCTTGCAAAAAAATATCCTGATATATTCTTTATATGGAATACAAGTCTGGGCGGAATAAGCACTCCGACGGATGCTACAGAGCTTGATTTAAGCCTGTGCGAAGAAATCAGCCTCAACGATATTGAGAAAGCCCTTCCCCTTTTCAAAAATCTTGAGACAGTCAGACTTCCGTCCTTCCCCGGTGAGGATGAGAGAATTTTCGCCCTGGCCGACACCTACAGGGGCGTTTTCTTCATCTGGGATATAGATATTTGCGGGAAAATCGTATCAACGGAGCTTGAGGAAATAGATATTTCCGGAGTAAGACCCGGGAGCACAGCAAAAATCGAAGCCTATATCCCCTATCTTAAAAATGCGAAAAAAATAATAATGTGCTCCTGCGGTATTTCAAACGAGGAAATGGATGAACTGAATTTAAGATACGAGGATATTCAGTTTGTCTGGGAGGTATGGATAGGAAACGTTACTCTCAGGACAGATGCGATTTACTTTGCTCCGTTTAAGTACCCGACGCATGTAGATTCATATTCCCTTATCAATCTCAAGTACTGCAGGGATTTAATCTGCATAGATATCGGACATCAGGAGGTTACCACCTGCGAATGGGCGGCCTATATGCCGAATTTGCAGTATCTCATCATTGCGGATACCATGATATCCGATATTACTCCCCTTACCGGCCTTACAAATCTCGTATTCCTTGAAATGTTCATGACAAGAGTCCGTGATTACACGCCCCTTACAACTCTGACAGGTCTTGAGGACCTGAACCTTTGCTACACCCACGGAGACCCAAGCCCAATTGAAGAAATGACCTGGCTCAAGCGTCTCTGGTGGGCGGGAGATTATACTGCGGAGGCATATCTTAAGGACAAGCTCCCCGACACGGAAAAAGAGTTTCATTCAGGCTCATCCACAGGAGGCACATGGAGAGACGGCCAGCTTTACAAGAATCAGAGAGACATTCTGGGGGCGGCATATTTCAAGGGATAAGCCGGGAACAAAGAAACACCTTTTATCGTCTTAAGATTAAGATACAGTATAATTCATAATAAAACACAGCATTTAAATAAGGAGGGTAAGCGTATGGCAGGAAGAGAATATAATTCCGGAAGGAAGCCGCAAAGAAAGAATAAAATGCCCATAGTATTTACTCTGCTGGCTTTAATTCTGATTGCCGAGTTTATTATCATCATTAAGATTGTCCCCGAACGGAAGAAAGCAAAAGGAAATACTGCCGAACAGACAGAACAAAGCGAAATTAAAGAAAACGACAGTGGCATTCAAGAGCCTGTTATTACACCTGCACCGGAGGACAGCAGGCCGGAGCCTACTCCCGAGGCTGAGCCCGAAAAAACTCCGGAGCCCACAGCAACACCGACTCCCGCGCCTACCCCTACTCCGACACCGGAGCCAACTCCGACGCCCACTCCCGAGCCCACACCCACTCCCACGCCGGAGCCCACAAAGGTCGCATCGGGAACCTTCGGAAGTGATACCGGAACCAGACTTAACATTACGGCAGACTGGTACACATATGTGGAAAATGACAACTACTACCTGCATATCGATGTAAAGCTGAAGGCCTACAGCATCCATGTAAGCAGCCGCTACAACGGTCTTTGCATAAAGGTTAACGATGTTGAGCATTACTACAACACCGAGGCTGTTGATAATGATGAAAAAGCACTTTTCACTGCAGAGCTCGGCTCCGGAGACTACTTAATCGGAAGCACAGGCGGAGCGGATGTGGAGGTTTCATGGAAATTCCTCGGAAGCTACAGCGGTGTTGAAATGGAAACAATCAGTGCGGAAAAGCATGTAGGATAAAGACAGACAGAAAAACAGAGCCGGATAAACTCCGACTCTGTTTTTATTTTTAAGGTCACCTTATATTATTCCGTTACTGTGCGGAAATCTGCTCATAAAGCTCATTAAGATATACCCAGCGCTCTTCCTTTTCTTCAAGTCTGCGCTCCAGCTCCGCCTGTTTTTCCATAAGCTCCTGAAGCTTAACATAGTCGGAGGAATTGGCCTCCTGAAGGGCTCTGTTCTCGGCAATTTCCTTCTCAAGCTTTGCAATATCGTCATCAATCGTCTCAAATTCACGCTGCTCCTTGAAGCTGAATCTGAGTTTTTTTGTTTTTTCCCTTGCGGGAGGGGGTGTCTTTTCAGAGTCTGCTCTCTCCTTTTTTGCCTCGGCCTTACAGGATAAAAGAAAATCCGAATAGGCGCCCGTATAGAGGCTCACCTCATGGTCCGGGCCGATTGTAAAGAGCCTTGAGCAGATTCTGTCAAGGAAATATCTGTCATGGGATACGGCAATTATTGCCCCGGGAAAGGTTTCAAGATAGTTTTCCAGAATCTGCAGTGTGGGAATGTCAAGGTCATTTGTCGGCTCATCAAGGAGAAGCACATTGGGGGCGGATGCGAGGATTCCGAGGAGGAACAGCCTGCGCTTTTCGCCTCCGGACAGTCGGCCTATCTGCCTGTACTGGATATCCCCCGAAAACAGGAACATTTCCATAAGCTTTGAGGCGGTTAAAAAGCCGTCCTTCGTTTCAATCCTGTCCCCGTGCTCCTTAACATAGTCAATGGCGCGCTGATTATCGTCAAGCTCCGCAGCATGCTGGGAGAAAAAGCCGATTTTTACCGTGTCACCGTAAATAACCTCACCGGAATCGGGAGGAAGCACGCCTGCAATAATATTCAGGATGGTGGATTTTCCCGTACCGTTTGAGCCGATTATTCCGATTCTGTCATCCCTCTGAAGGAGATAATCAAAGGGCTTGAATATGACATTATCCCCGAAGCTCTTTGATACGCCCGAAAGCTCGATGGTTTTCTTTCCGAGCCTTGAGGATACAGCCCTTATTTCAAAATCCGTTTCCTCAACCTGCGGGGGCTGCCTATCGCGGAGCTTTTCGTAGCGTTCTATTCTTTCCCTTGATTTTGTACCTCTTGCGCAGGGGCCCTGAAGCATCCAGATAAGCTCACGCCGAAGAACGGATTTTCTCTTTCTTTCGCTTGCGGCCTCCATTTCCTCTCTCTGAGCCTTTCCGTCAAGATAGGCTGTATATCCTCCGTCATAGACGAAAAATCTTCCGAAGCTTACCTCTGCCGTTTTACGGGCAAGTGTCTCGAGAAAGTATCTGTCATGGGTTACAAAGAGGATTGCGCCACGGAAGGAGCTAAGATAATCCTCAAGCCAGGAAATCATAAGGGCGTCAAGGTGGTTGGTCGGCTCATCGAGTATGAGCACATCTGCGGGAGAAACAAGGCAGGAAACCAGAGCAACTCTCTTTCTCTGGCCTCCGGATAACTCGGACATTTTTTTATCATAATCGTTAATCCCGAGCTTTGAGAGCATTTCCTTTGCCTCATACTCCGCAAGCTCTCTTGTATCGGGGCTCTGTCCGGAAAGGACCTGAGCAAGGACCGTAAGATTTGGGTCATCACGCATATTCTGAGAGAGATATGAGATACGTACATTGGGGTCACGGCTGACAGCTCCCTTATCCGGAGACTCTTCTCCTGCGGCGATTTTGAGAAGGGTGGATTTTCCTCCTCCGTTTACACCGACAACGCCCATTCTGTCACCGGGCTCTAGATAAAAGGTTACATCCTCGAGAATCTGTCTGTCACCGTATGATTTATATATGTGTTCGAAATTAAGAAGCATAGTGCAAATCCTTTTCGGGGGTAGAAATAAGCGGAATTATTATCGGAACCACCGCTTTTGTGCCATATCATTATATAGTTCGGAGACATTTATTTCAAGGCTAAAAACAGTTATTTTATTATGCTTTCGGTGACGAACAGGCTTATATAAAATATATAAAAATTAGTTAAAATTTCTGTTGATATTTACAAACACTTGTACTATAATATGCAATCGTGTTTTTAATTACTATAAACAAAAGAGAGGCTTTTGTATCATGAATCAGTTTACACCCAAGCTTTTCGATGTGCTGAAGGATTATTCCGCACCGAAGTTCATTAAGGACCTTGTTGCCGGTATTATCGTTGCCATCATTGCTCTTCCCCTTTCAATTGCTCTGGCCCTTGCATCAGGCGTCGGCCCCGAGCGCGGTATCTACACTGCCATCTTTGCGGGCTTTGTCATCTCCTTCCTCGGAGGAAGCCGTGTTCAGATTGCAGGCCCCACAGCTGCATTTGCAACCATTGTTGCCGGCATTGTCGCAACCAAGGGTATGAGCGGCCTTGTTATCGCAACTGTTATGGCCGGTATCATACTCGTTATTATGGGCTTCCTTAAGCTCGGAAATCTTATCAAGTACATTCCCCACACAATCACCACAGGCTTCACAGCAGGTATTGCCGTTACGATCCTTATCGGTCAGATTAAGGACTTCCTCGGCCTTAAGTTCGTTAACTCCCCCATTGAGACTCTTGAGAAGCTCAAGGAGTGCTGGGAGTGCATGGGCTCCTTTAACTGGCAGGCTCTTGTTGTCGGTCTTGTATCCCTTGCAATTCTCATTATCTGGCCCAGAATCAAGTATGTTAATGTTGTTCCCACCTCTCTTATTGCCGTTATTGTTGCAATTCTTATGGTTAAGCTCATCGGAATGAACGTTAACACTATCGGCGACCTTTACGTCATCCCCAGAAGCATTCCCAGGCCCGAGATTCCTTCATTTGACCTGGCATCTATAGGAGAGCTTCTTCCCAGCGCCGTTACCATTGCAGTTCTTGCCGCTATTGAGTCTCTTCTCTCCTGCGTTGTTTCCGACGGAATGATTGGCGACCGCCACAAGCCCAACGCAGAGCTCATCGGACAGGGTGTAGGTAACATTGCTTCCGCTCTCTTCGGAGGAATTCCCGCAACAGGTGCAATGGCAAGAACCGCCGCAAACGTAAAGAACGGCGGCAGCAGCCCCATTGCAGGTATGGTTCACGCAATCACCCTCTTTGTTGTTCTTCTCGTTCTTATGCCCTATGCAGCATGGATTCCCATGCCCGCCATTGCCGCAATTCTTTTCATCGTTGCCTACAACATGTGCGGATGGAGAGAGTTTGTAAACCTCTGCAAGACCTCTCCCAAGAGCGATATTCTCGTTCTTGTTGTAACCTTTATTCTCACCGTAGTATTTGACCTTGTTGTTGCAATTGAGGTCGGCATTGTTATGGCAGCCTTCCTTTTCCTCAGACGTATGTCCAGCGTTACCGAAATCAAGAGCTGGGAATATCTTGAGGACGAGGCTGAGAAGGAGGACGAAAATCACCCCGAGCACATCAACTTCAAGTCCGTTCCCAAGGGCACTCTCGTTTATGAGGTTACCGGCCCCCTCTTCTTCGCAATTTCCGATAAGTTTATGGACATTCACGCCGAAGACGATGTAAAGGCAATTATCATCAGAATGAGATCCGTTCCCTCTCTTGATATCTCCGCAATGCGTTCTTTCCAGAAAATCGCAAAGGATTGCCAGAAGCGCGGCATCACCCTTATTCTTTCCCACGTTCTTGAGCAGCCTATGTCCGTTTTCGAGAAAACTGGACTTAAGGCAGAGCTCGGTGAGGAAAACTTCCTTCCCAACATCGATGCAGCCCTTGAAAGAGCTAAGGAAATCTGCGTCGGCTGAAATTAATAAAGCTTACAGAGCCCTCGAAGCAAAACGAGTGGCTCTGTTTTTATTTTTTCGGACCGGATGATATTTACTCTCTTTTACTGTTCTATTGACAATATGTTCTGTAAATGTTATAAATTAATTAGATTAATTCTAATATTGTATTGAAATTATAATAAAATTTTACGGAGGAAAAAATGTATCAGTTCAGATCGGTTCATCCCCGTGTACAGGCATACCACGAAAGAGTTCGCAATGAGCGAATTTTTATGCCCGATTCCGAGATTCCGATGATTACAACGGAATCCTATAAGAAAAACGAAAATGTTGTTCCCTTAATCAGACACGCAAGAGCAATCTATGATGTCTGCTCAAAAATGACCGTCCGCGTTGAAGACGATTCTCTCTTCGTAGGAAACAAGAGCAAGGCCTTTATGGGCGCAGGCCCCAATGTCCGCTGGGGCGGAACGGGCTGGATTCCCACTCTTGTTGGAGGCGGTGCCTGGGGCGAGGTTCAGGAGGACGGCTATTACCACTCTCCCGAAGAGGAGACCCTTGAGTTCCGTATTGCCCCCGAGGATGTTGAGAATCTTAAGTCCATCTCCGAATACTGGGACAACCACACCGTTACCGCAGTTGCCAACTCCTGGATGCCCGACGGATACGATGATTTCTGCAAGCTTGAAATATGCAAGAACGTTCCCGGTGCTCCCGTAATGATGATGACTGCCGGACATCTTACCCCCGGCTACCCAAGACTTCTTGAGATGGGCATTGCAAAAATCCGCAAGACCGCTCAGGACTGGATTGACGGACACAAGTATAACCTTATGGGCGCAGATGTAAGAAAGAACCTTTTCTACAACGGCGTTACCATCATGTGCGATGCCTTCACTGTTATGACAAAGCGTTACGGCGACAAGTGCGCGGAGAAGGCAAAGGTTGAGACTGACCCCGAGAGAAAAGCAGAATATGAGATGATGGCAGAGGGCCTTTACAACATCTCCGAGAATCCTCCCGAGACTTACTGGCAGGCCTGCCAGCTGATGATGCTGTATCAGCTTTTCCTTTTCATTGAGAATCACTATCCCGCAGTTTCCTTCGGCCGCTTCGACCAGCTCACCTGGCCTCTTCTCAAGAAGGACCTTGAAGCCGGAAGACTGACTCTTGAAAAGGCACAGTTTATAACCGACTTCTTCTTCCTGCACGCAAACACCTTCTACGCCGGAATGCCCGGAAAGGGACTTGCAGAGACAACCGGTATAGGCAATACCTATCAGCACACAACCATCGGCGGAGTTGACCCCAAGACAGGCGAGGACGCAACCAACCCCGTTACATATATGGTTCTTGAGGCTGTCGGCAGAATCGGTCTCCACGACCCCACCATCTCCCTCCGTGTTAACAAAAACACACCCGATGACCTCTGGGAGTGCGCCATCCGCACAACCAAGCTTGTGGGTGGTCTTCCCCTCTACCAGAATGACGAGGTAATAATTCCCGCTCTTATGAGAGAAGAAAACTTCGAGCTTGAGGACGCAAGAGACTACTGCTTCATAGGATGTCAGGAAATCACCGGACACGGCAACGACTACTCCGCTGCAAACGGAATTTCACCCCCCAACGCTTCCCTTCACTACGCAGTTCTTCTGGATATGGCTCTTAACAACGGCATTAACCCCTACAACGGTCAGCAGTGCCCCATTCAGAAGGGATATCTCTACGAGATGAACTCTCTTGATGAGGTCAAGGCTGTATTCAAGGAGATTATTGAATTCGGCATCAGAGCTCAGGTAAGCTACGACAACTACACAGAATACCTGACCGCATACCACGCCCCCGTTACCGGTCTTTCCATGACTATGGTAGGCTGCCTTGAGTCCGGTATGGACTGCACATGGGGCGGAGCAAAGTACAATGGCTACGGAGGAACCGGAACGGGCCTTGCAACCATCGCCGATTCCCTTACCACCATCAAGTATATGTGCTTTGACAAGAAGCTCTGCACTACCAGAGAGCTTTATGATGCCTTTATGGCCAACTGGGAGGGCTACGAGGAGCTCAGACAGCGCATCATCGCCGAGGTTCCCCATTTCGGAAACAACGATCCCTATGCGGATATGGAAATGGACTGGATTACCAACGTATACTATGAAACCTGCAAGAGCTGCTACTCCGAGCGTTCCAGGACCTACAAGGCCGGCCTTTACTCCGGCGCAGACCACGTCCGTCAGGGTAAGACCGCATGGGCAACTCCCGACGGCCGCAAGACCGGAGAGCCTATCGCAGATGCCTCCTCCCCCGCACAGGCAAGAGACAAGAACGGCCCCACCGCAATAATGATGAGTGAGTGCTGCTTCGACGGCTCCAAGTTTATGGACGGACTTGCACTTAACATCCGTATGCATCCCTCTGTTCTCTCCAATGAAGAGGGCGTTAATAAGCTTCGCGATATGACAAAGGCCTACTTCGGCTGCAACGGCATGGAGGTTCAGTACAACGTTGTTGATACCGAAACCCTCAGAGCCGCACAGGCAAACCCCTCCGAATACAAGAACCTTGTTGTTCGCATTGCAGGATATTCCGCTTACTTCGTTGAGCTCGGAAGAGACCTGCAGAACGATGTTATCTCCAGAAATGAGCATCGCATCTGAGCGGAGATAAAACCGAATAAGCGTTAAATCTTTTAGGGCGGCAGAGTTTTTTAGGCTCTGCCGCTTTTCACCTTATGAATAAAATGCAGAATAATGAATAATTATACTTGACTATTCACCGTTTTTGTATATAATATATTAGTCCTATTGTATGCAGAAACGGGGTATTTTATCCATGAATTCTTTTGATAAAAACGAAACTCTTATATCCGTTAAGGGGCTTAAGAAGTACTATGACAAGGGAAGAATAAAGGCCCTTGACGGAATAGATGTAGATATAAAGAAGGGCAGCGTTACGGTTATCATAGGGCCCTCCGGCTCCGGAAAATCCACCTTTCTCCGCTCACTCAATCTTCTTGAGGTTCCGACAGAGGGACAGATTTTCATTGACGGGGTAGATATCTGCGATAAGTCCGTTGATATAAATCT
This sequence comes from Oscillospiraceae bacterium, assembly GCA_024404735.1. Lineage (GTDB taxonomy): Bacteria > Bacillota > Clostridia > Oscillospirales > Oscillospiraceae > JAKSPP01. The sequence goes on from JAKSPP010000004.1 coordinate 11,493, forward strand.
TCACAGACAGAAGATGGGAATGGTTTTCCAGCACTTTAACCTCTTCCCCCACAAAACCATTCTTCAGAATATGACTCTTGCCCCCTGCACCGTTAAGGGTGAAAAGGAGGAGGAGGAGGCCAACATAAGAGCACAGTCCTTCCTTGACAGAGTAGGTCTGGGCGACAGAGGAAATGCATATCCTATACAGCTCTCCGGCGGTCAGAAGCAGAGAGTTGCCATCGTTAGAGCACTTATGATGTCCCCCGAGGTTATGCTGTTTGACGAGCCCACAAGCGCCCTTGACCCCGAAATGGTCGGCGAGGTTCTTGATGTTATGAAGGAGCTTGCCGAGTCCGGAATGACAATGGTTGTTGTTACCCACGAAATGGGCTTTGCAAAAGAGGTTGGAGACAGAGTCATCTTTATGGCAGACGGAAAAATAGTCGAGGACGGCACTCCCGACAGGATTTTCGGAAATCCCACCGAGCCCAGAACTCAGGACTTCTTAAGCAAGGTATTATAATTTTTGAAAAACGCCGCAGGCTTTATGCCCGCGGCGTTTTTCACTGTTACAAATCTGACGGAATATTATTGTATTCTCATAGTATGGATATTATTAATAATTTTACGGATTTTGCGGACATTGCTCCGAAAATACTAATTCCCGTATGCTCTGTTCTGCTTCTTCTCAGATGCTTCTATTCAATGATGAAGGGCAATTACAAAAGTGAAAGCTGGGGAGTTTTACGAACAGCAAAAGGCGAAACTCTCTCAATTGACCACTGGGAGTGCATCATAGGCCGAGGAAAGGGCTGCGATATAATTCTCCCGGACAGTGAGCTTTCACTTAACCATGCTGCGCTTTCCAGAGACGGAAGGGGCGGCTGGAGATTCTTTTCTCTTTCTCAGAAGGAGGACTGCGGTATAATAAGTGAGAACAGGGAGCTTATCATTCCGGATAAAAAGGGTATTCCCATAAAGGCCGGAGATAAGATTGTCGTCGGTAAAAACAGGTTTACCTTTATTCCTCAGGAGGGCTCCTCCGAGGGTTCTGTGCGACCTGTTGGACACGGAGTATCTCTCCTTCTTCTTACGGCAATAAACTTTCTTCTTGTATGGAGCTACGCACGAAGCCTCAGTTACTCCGATTTTATTCCCGTTGCGATATGCTTTGGAATACAGAGCCTGCTGCAGCTGAGCTACTACCTTATAATGCGCTCTATTGACAGAAGCGGAATAGAAACGGAAATACTGATGTTTTTCCTTATTTCGATGGGCAATGCCATTATGGCAAGCTGTAATCCCGGCGGAATGTATATGAAGCAGCTGTTTAACATTGTGGGTCTGATGCTGTATCTGTTTCTGGGCTGGTGGCTCAGGGACATAAGGCGTTCAAGAAAGCTTCGTTATCTTGCGGCCCTTGCGGCAATAGGTCTTATCGCCGCAAACGTATTGTTCGGAATGACACAGTACGGAGCAAAAAACTGGATTGCAATCGGGCCCTTCAGCTTTCAGCCGTCCGAATTTGTTAAGGTACTGTTCATTTACACGGGGTCTGCCCCACTTGCAAAGCTCTTCGGAAAAAGAAACATTTTCTGGTTTACGGGCTTTTCGGCCTGCTGTGTAGGTGCCTTCGCCCTTCTGGGCGACTTCGGAACCGCCCTTATATTCTTTATTGCTTTTCTCGTAATCGCGTTTATGAGAAGCGGAAGCTTTGCAACAGTAATTTTTGCAATTGCCTCTGCAGGGATAGTCGTTTTCCTTGTCATAACCGCAAAGCCCTATATACTTCAGCGTTTTTCCGTCTGGGGACACATCTGGGATTACTCATATAACGAGGGCTGGCAGCAGTGCAAGGCTCTGTCCGCCGCCGCATCCGGCGGTCTTCTGGGAAAAGGCGCGGGGCAGGGCTTCGGAAACAGCATTTTTGCAGCCGAAACAGACATAGTTTTCTGCGTTCTTGCAGAGGAGCTGGGCCTTATTACCGCAGTATGCTCTGTTATGGTACTGCCCGCAATTACATTTTTCACGGTCCGCTGTGCATCAAGAGGCAGGAGCGCATATTATGTCATTGCATCCTGTGCAGCCTGCGCAATGATGACGGCACAGCTCTGCCTTAACGTCTTCGGCTCATGCGATTTGCTTCCCTTTACGGGAGTCACCTTCCCCTTCGTATCGGACGGAGGCTCAAGTCTTCTGTCATGCTGGTGTCTTATGGCGTTTATTAAATCTGCGGACACAAGACCCCTTGCAAGCTTCTCCGTTTCCGCATGGACAAAGAACAGAGAGGAGGATGACTGATGAAAAGAATTAAAAACCGCTCTGTTTTTTCACTTATACTGGGCATTGCCTGCCTTTTAATGCTGGGAATTCTTGTTTTCAGATTTATGGTACAGGGAGGTAAATGGGCCTCGTTTTCCTCCGAAAACGCAAAAAGCTACAACATATCCGACAGAAACGGTGTTTTTCTCGGAGGAAAAGAAAACGGCGAGGCGAAATATAATCTTTCAAAAGCCACGAGAAGCGCAACCGTTCATATACTCGGTGACTTTGAAGGAAACATCGGAACAGGCGCACTCCAGACAAAAACCGGAGACCTTTATTCATACAGTCTTCTGTGGGGCTCAAGCACAGAGCCGGCGGAGCTCCGTCTCTCCGTTGATGCAGAGCTCTGTATAGCCGCAAAGGAAGCAATGGGCGGGCAAAACGGTGCATTCATTATGGAAAACTACCTGACCGGGGAAATCATAGTTATGATATCCGGGCCGGATTTTGACCCTGCAAAGGAAAAAGACCCGAACGCTCTTCTGGACGGAGCTTACCTCAACAAATGCATATCCGCAACATATACCCCCGGCTCGGTTTTCAAGATAGTTACTCTTGCCGCTGCCCTGGAGAATATCGATGATATACACGAGAGAATTTTCTTCTGTCCCGGAAGTATTGTGGTTGAGGGCACGGAGATTAACTGCTCCGGCAGACACGGACAGCAGAGCATTGAAGATGCATTCAAAAATTCCTGCAACTGCGCCTTTGCAGAGCTCTCGCTTGAACTGGGAGCGGATACTCTTTCGGAGTACGCCCAGTCCCTGGGAATAAGCTCGGCGCTTAATCACGACGGAATTATCGTTAAGCCCGGAAGCTTTGAAAGCCACAAAGACGGGTCGGCTCTTCTTGCCTGGTCCGGAATCGGGCAGGCCGAGGACCTTGTATCTCCCTTTGCAATGATGAGGCTTTCTGCGGCCATTGCAAAGGGTGGAGAGAGCATTTCACCGACATTTTTACATTAAAAAAGAAAAAACAGCAAAGAAAATATATTAAATTCAAAAACTGCTGTGGAAATATCCGATATGATGCGTTATAATGTTGAGTCAGGCTATGGCGACCGGCTCTTCCCGGAAGGGATTGAGCTATGCGCCAAAACGGGTACGGCTGAGCTCGGAAACGGAAGCAGCCATTCCTGGTTTACGGGCTTCTGCCGAAACGAGGATATGCCCTATGCCTTCGCCGTAATAATCGAAAACGGCGGAAGCGGCCTAAAAAATGCAGGCAGCGTGGCCTCGGCCGTTTTATACGCTGCTTTGGAAGGTTCAAAAAACAATGATTGATATCTCTATAAAGGATGTCGTTAAGGCTTATGATGACGGCGTCAATATTCTCGACGGTCTGAGCTTTGATGTTCAGGCAGGCGAGCACATAGGAATACTCGGAAAAAACGGCGGAGGAAAGACAACCCTTTTCCGCCTTCTTACCAAAGAAATCAGGCCCGATTCCGGAGAAATCATGATTGCACCCGGTAAGAGTATGGGCCTTATATCGCAGATTCCCAATTATCCTAAGGAATACACGACAGAGGATGTTCTGAAAACAGCCTTTTCCAAGATTTTTTCCATTGAAAAGAAAATGGCTGAGCTTTCCGAGAAAATGGCCACGGAGTATTCCGACAGCATAATGAAGGAATATGACAGACTGACATCGGAGTTTCAGAGACTCGGCGGATACGATATGGATTTCCGTCTCGGCAAGGTTGCAAACGGCCTTGACATTCCCGAAGCCATGCGCAAAAGACTCTTTTCACAGCTGTCCGGAGGAGAAAAGACAAGGGTTAACCTTGCAAGACTGATTCTTGAGGATACGGATATTCTTCTTCTGGACGAGCCTACAAACCATCTGGACCTGCACGCAACGGAATGGCTTGAGGATTATATTCTTCATTTCAGGGGTACTGTCCTCTCAATAAGCCACGACAGATGGTATCTTGATACCATAGCACAGAGAATCATTGAAATCGGTGACGGTAAAGCGGAGTTTTACTCCGGTAACTACAGCTTCTTTGTTGAGGAAAGACAGCGTCGATTTGATGAGCAGATGAAAAAGTACGAAAAAGACCGTGCGAAGCTGGAGCAGCTTCAGAGAGCTGCGGAGCAGATGCATTTATGGGCTTTTATGGGCAATGACAAGCTTCACAAAAGAGCTTTCTCCATGGAAAAGCGCATAGATAAGCTCTCCCAGACCGAAAAGCCCGGCCTTGCAAAAAAGATGACCGCAGGCTTCAAGGAAACGGACTTCAACGGCGACGAGGTTTTTGTTCTTGACGGAGTATCCAAAAGCTTCGGTGAAAAAAAGCTCTTTTCAGAGCTTACAATGCTTATTAAGGGCGGAGACAGAATTGCCCTTATCGGTGATAACGGAACGGGAAAATCAACCCTTATAAAAATACTTCTCGGGGAAGAAATCCCCGACGGAGGTTATGTCAAAAAGGGCCCCAGTGTAAAGCTCTCCTGCCTTCCTCAGATTATAAGCTTCGAGGATGAGAGCAGAACTCTTTATGACACTATGCTGTGGGACGGAAACTGCGCACCTCAGGAGGCAAGAAACCGTCTTGGGCAGTTTATGTTCCCCGGTGAAAATGTATTCAAATCCGTTTCCGCCTTATCCGGAGGCGAAAAGAGCAGGCTTAAGCTTTGCATAATAATGAAGGATGATATAAACTTCCTCATTCTTGACGAGCCCACAAACCACCTTGATATTGCCTCAAGAGAATGGATTGAGGATGCAGTTATGGGCTACGGCGGAGCTCTTCTCTTCGTATCCCATGACAGATGGTTTATTGAAAAATTTGCCAACAGAATCTGGGAGCTTGAAAACGGAGAAATAACGGACTACCGCGGAAGCTTCTCCGAATTCAGAGAATTCAAGAAGAGAGCAGCAGCCATCCAGAGAGCCGCCGCCCCTGCAGAGCCTGCCCCCGAAAAGAAAAAAGCAGAAAAGAAGCCGAGAACGGGAAGCTCCGAAAAGCAGAGAAATAAGCTTGAAAAAGAAATCAGCAGGCTTGAGGAGGAAATTGCCTCTCTTGAAAAGGAGGCATTGGAAACCGGAAGCGATTACAAGCGCCTTATTGAAATCGAATCCGAAAAAGAGGAAAAGGACCTTAAGCTTCTTGAGCTTTACGAGGCATGGGAGGCTCTGGAATAATACGAGTTCCCCTTTCGGCCGCTTAAATAATTAACCTTACAAAAAGAGGAAATAAAAATGTCTTCCGAAAGACTGAGTGAATATGTTAATTCCCTTAAAGGGAAAAAAATAGCGATTGTTGGAATCGGTGTTTCCAACAGACCTCTTGCAAAGCTTCTTCTGGAAGCGGGAAACGATGTTACCATCTGTGACAAATCCGATAAGGAAAAGCTCGGGGATACATATACGGAGTTATCCTCTATGGGAGCAAGGTTTTCCCTTGGAGATGACTATCTTGAGAATATTAGTGCAGATATTATTTTCAGGACCCCCGGACTGCACCCTAAGTTTCTGCAGAAGTACGCAGATAAGGGAGCAATTCTCACAAGCGAGATGGAGGTGTTCTTCTCTCTGTGCCCCTGCAAAACCATTGCAATTACAGGCTCCGACGGAAAAACCACAACCTCGACTCTCATTTCCGAATTTCTGAAGGAGGAGGGCTACACCGTTCATCTGGGCGGAAACATCGGAAGACCTCTCCTCTGCGATATTCCCGATTTTACAGAAAAGGATATTGCGGTTCTGGAGCTCAGCTCATTCCAGCTTCACGGAATGAAATGCTCCCCCGACGTGGCTGTTGTAACAAACATTGCCCCCAATCATCTTGATGTTCACCCGACTTTTGAAGACTATTGCTACGCCAAGGAAAGCATCTTTTCAAATCAGAAGGCCGAAAGCCTCCTTGTTCTTAACTTTGACAATGACATTACAAGGGAGTTTGCAGGGAAAGCCGCAGGCGAGGTTCTGTTCTTCTCTTCAAAGAGTGAGATATCCAGTGGCGCCTGCCTGAAGGACGGTAATATTCTTCTAAACGGAAAGGTACTGTTAAATGCCGGGGATATCAAAATTCCCGGAGCTCACAACGTTGAAAACTATATGACTGCAATTTGTGCTACCAGAGGCCTTGTTTCCGAAAAGAGCATTATTAAGGTTGCAAGGGAATTTGGCGGAGTTGAGCACAGAATTGAGTTTATAAGAGAACTGCGGGGCGTAAAATACTACAATGACTCCATTGCCTCCAGCCCCACAAGAACAATTGCGGGACTTCGTTCCTTTGACAGAAAGGTCATTCTCATTGCAGGCGGACATGACAAGCTTATCCCCTTCAAGCCCCTTGCCACGGAGGTTATGAAGAGAGTTACGGCTCTCCTTGTTTCCGGAGAGACTGCGGAAAAAATAGCAGCGGCGGTTAAGGCAGAGCCCGGCTGGAGCGAGGAGCTTCTTCCCGTTACAGTTTGCCCGGATTTTGAAGCCGTTACAAAGGCCGCTTCAGCCTATGCCAAGGAGGGTGATATCGTAATTCTCAGCCCCGCCTGCTCTTCCTTTGACTGCTTCCCCAATTTTGCCGTAAGAGGAAGAACCTTCAAGAAGCTTGTTAATGAGCTTTCGTAACTTTCGATTTAATATTATCCCGGAGGACAGCCATGAATGTCGAGGAAGCAAGAGCCTTAGCGGAAAAGCTGAGAGCCGAGATTGCAGAGCACAACAGAAGATATTATGATAACGATGCCCCGACAATCTCCGATTTTGAATATGATAAACTAAACCACAGCCTCATTGACCTTGAAAATGAGTTTCCCGAGATAGTGACGGACTCATCGCCCACTCTCCATGTAGGCGGAACGGTATCTGACAAGTTTGCCCCCTTCCCTCACGAGGTTCCCCTTGAAAGCCTTCAGGACGTTTTCTCACACGAGGAGCTCTTTGCCTTCGGAGAGAGGGTTAAAAACGCAATCGGAGACGGAATTGCCTTCGATGTGGAGCCCAAAATAGACGGCCTTTCAATTGCACTTACCTATGAAAACGGAGTTTTCATAAAGGGTGCGACAAGAGGAAACGGAAGAGTCGGCGAGGATGTTACACATAACCTGATGACAATACGCTCTCTTCCCAAGACTCTGAAAAATGCCCCTGAAAGACTCATTGTCAGAGGCGAGGTCTATATGGCAAAGGATGTCTTCGAGGACATTAACAATCAGAGAGAAATTCTGGGACAGCAGTCTCTTGCAAACCCCAGAAACGCAGCAGCAGGCTCTCTGAGGCAGCTGGACCCGAAGGTTGCGGAAGAAAGGCGCCTTGACTTAATCGTATACAACATTCAGTATTCAACGAATACTTACAAAACCCATACCGAAACCCTTGATGCTCTTACGGAAATGGGCTTTCAGGTTGTTCCCTATAAGCTTTACAGCAGCATAGAAGACTGCGTGGAGCAGATTGAAAACATAGGAAAAACAAGAGATGAGTATTCCTATGAGATGGACGGAGCCGTAATAAAGGTAAATGACCTTTCTCTGAGAACAGTACTGGGCAGCACATCAAAGGTTCCGAGATGGGCAGTTGCGTACAAGTATCCCCCCGAGGAGAAGCTTACAAAGCTTATTGACATTGCCGTTCAGGTCGGAAGAACCGGCGTTCTTACACCGAAGGCTGTTTTTGAGCCTGTCCGTCTTGCGGGAACCACCGTATCCTACGCAACACTGCATAATCAGGATAACATCTCTGCACTTGATGTCAGAATCGGTGACACCGTTCGCATAAGAAAGGCCGGAGAAATTATACCCGAGGTCGTTGCCGTTGAAAAGGAATTGCGCCCGGAGGGAACAAAGCCCTTCTTTCTTCCGAGCGTCTGCCCGGAATGCGGTGCGGATGTCATAAGAGACCCGGACGGAGCGGCAGTACGATGCACAGGAGCAAACTGCCCTGCACAGAGACTGAGAAATCTCGTTCACTTCGCATCAAAGGATGCAATGGATATTGACGGTCTGGGTCCCTCTGCCTGTGAGAAGCTGCTTAACGCAGGCTTTGTTGAGGATATCGCCGACTTCTACTATCTTGACGTACAGTCTCTTCAGACTCTTCCGGGAATGAAGAGGAAAAGCGCGGAAAACCTTGTCGCAGCCATCAATGACAGCAAGAAAAGAGGTCTCGGCAGACTTCTGTGTGCTCTCGGAATACGACAGGTAGGCACCAAGGCAGCGGAGGTCATTGCCGAGCATTTCGGAACGATGGACTCTCTTAAATGCGCAAATCTGTTTGACCTTACAGAAATAAGCGACGTCGGTGAGGTAACGGCACAGTATATTATAGACTGGTTTGCTTCTCCCGGTGCCGAGGAAATTCTCGGCAAGCTTGAAAAAGCCGGAGTGTCCTTTGAAGCCGAAACGACAAGGGTCTCCGATGCCTTCTCCGGAATGACATTTGTTTTAACCGGAACTCTTGACAGTATGACAAGGGATGAGGCCGGAGCGAAAATCAACGCCAGTGTATCCAAAAAAACGAGCATAGTCGTTGCGGGAGAGGCTGCAGGCTCAAAGCTTACCAAAGCAAATGAGCTTGGAATAAAGGTTATCAGTGAAGAAGAATTCATTTCCATGCTGCAATAAAATAAACGGGGTTCGGTTATTTCCGGACCCCGTTTTTATATAAAAAAGCCTTAATTTTCCCCGTATAAAAGCATTTTTCAAATTATAAAAAAATTTTATAAGATTACCGCTATTTTTTCTTGATATTATTATTACAAGGGTGTATAATCTCCTATATTTTAAAAGCAAATGTTACAGACATGTCTAATATCTTATACAGTTTGGAGTGGGTATTATTATGAAAAAATATTTTGAGATGACCTGCGAAGAAAGAGAGGCAGAGCTTGCCGACCTTCGCAAAAAGTACGATGACTTAAAAAAGCAGGGACTTAATCTGGATATGTCCAGAGGCAAGCCCTCTTCCGGTCAGCTTGACCTTTCTATGGATATGCTTACCCAGAACCCCTACGCCCTTATTCGCACACGCAAGGGCACCGATGTACGTAACTACGGCGAGCTTGCAGGCGTTGATGAGGCAAAGGAGCTTTTTGCGGATATCCTCGGCCTTAAGATGGAAAATGTCATTATGGGCGGTCAGTCCAGCCTTAACCTTATGTACGATATGATTATCAAGGCTATGGTTTTCGGCGTTCTCGGCGGAAGCAAGCCCTGGGGCCAGCAGGGGGAAATCAAGTTCCTTTGCCCTGTTCCCGGCTATGACAGACACTTCAAAATCTGCGAGAGCTTCGGCATCAAGATGATAAACATTCCCATGACTCCCGAGGGCCCCAGAATGGATATGGTCAGGGAGTATGTTGAGAATGATGCATCCGTAAAGGGCATCTGGTGTGTTCCCAAGTACTCCAACCCCGAGGGCTACACCTACTCTGCCGAAACCGTTGAGGCATTTGCCGCTCTCAAGCCCGCAGCAGATGACTTCCGTATCTTCTGGGATAATGCTTATATCGTTCACGGCTTCCGTCCCGTTGATGACGAGCTTGTCAACATTTTCGACTGCTGCAAGAAGTACGGCAGCGAGAACATGGTTTACGAGTTCTTCTCCACCTCCAAGATTACCTTCTCCGGCGCAGGTGTTGCCGTATTTGCAGCCAGCGCAGAGAACGTTAATTACCTTCTCAAGCAGATGGGTGTTCAGACCATCGGCTATGACAAGATTAATCAGCTCCGCCATGTAAAGTTCTTCCGTTCTGCCGACGGCGTTCGCGCTCATATGAAGAAGCATGCAGAGTTTCTCCGTCCCCGCTTCAACTGTGCTCTTGCCGCTCTTAAGGACGGTATCGGACCTCTCGATATAGGCGAGTGGACAAACCCCAACGGCGGTTACTTCATCAGCTACAACGGACTTCCCGGAACTGCAAAGCGCTGTGTTCAGCTTTGCAAGGAGGCAGGAGTTACCCTTACCGGTGCAGGCGCCGCCTTCCCCTATGGAATCGACCCTGAGGACAAGAACATCAGAATTGCCCCCACCTATCCCACCGTTGAGCAGCTCGCAGGCTGCATGAAGGTATTCTGCATCTGCCAGAGAATTGCAGCACTCGAGGTTCTTTCTAAATGAGAAATCCCGTCCTTGTAATAATGGCCGCCGGAATGGGCAGCCGTTTTGGCGGACTTAAGCAGATTATGCCCATAGACACCGAGGGCAGAGCAATCATAGACTATTCCCTCTTTGATGCAAAAAGAGCCGGCTTTAAGAAGGTTGTATTCGTAATTAAGAATGCAATTAAAGACGACTTTCTCTCATCTGTGGGAAAGAGGGCCGAGGCTTTCTTTGACGAGGTCTCATATGTGTACCAGGAGCTCAATCTTCTCCCGGAGGGATATTCTGTTCCCGAAGGAAGAGAAAAGCCCTGGGGCACGGGGCATGCGGTGTTATGCTGCAAGGAGGCTGTCGGAAACGAGCCCTTTGCCGTCATAAACGCAGATGACTTTTATGGACGCGATGGCTTTGAGGCAATATACAGGGCACTGTCCTCCATGGAGGATGAAAGTGAAATCTGCATGGTAGGATACGAGCTTTCCAACACTCTCACGGAAAACGGAAGTGTTTCAAGAGGCATCTGTAATGTGGGGCCCGATGGAAAGCTTACCGGCGTTAAGGAACACCTTAAGATATTCAGAAATTCATGCGGTGAGGGCGCACGCTCCGTTTTTGATGACGGTGAGGAGGCTTTATCCGGAAAAGAAACCGTATCCATGAATTTCTGGGGACTTTCCCCTATGGTTATGGATGAGTTTCTTAAGCGCTTCCCCTCTTTTCTCGACAGCAGTCTGAAAACCAATCCTCTTAAGTGTGAGTACTTCCTTCCCTTTGTAATTAACGACCTTATTTCCGAGGGAAAGGTTTCCGTAAGTGTTCTTCCCTGCAACGCAAAATGGCTTGGCCTTACCTACAAGGAGGACCTTGACACAGTTGTCGGGGCCGTAGCTTCTCTTCGCAGTGAAGGTGAATACGAGGGCTTCTGACGAAAATGCATAATTAGGTAAAAAATTACTTGACAACAGCTTTAATATGTGCTATTCTGTTAAAGCTGTTGAGGTATGGACGATTGGCGCAGCTGGTAGCGCATCCGCTTGACGTGCGGGAGGTCACAAGTTCGAGTCTTGTATCGTCCACCATAAAAACCACACCGAAAGGTGTGGTTTTTTTGCTTTATGTGCACAAAAATGGTGTAATTGCCCCTTGAAAAATATATTTTCTGTCGCGTACCCTTAAGATGTACCCTTAAGGGTATTTTTATTTTATCAGCGAGTTCATTCTCTGGTTCATACGAGCTGCGCTACCACGCTGCATTTCATTGGAAGAATAAGCGTAAACCTTCAATGTGAAGTCAGCGGTAGCGTGTCCTAAGTTGCGCTGAGAGCAAGTTTCGCCATGTTAAACACAAATCGAAATTGCTCTCCGGCAACT
>JAKSPP010000040.1 GCA_024404735.1 Oscillospiraceae bacterium
CTCTCAAGGTTGTTGGAACCGAGAACGTCCTTTGCGGTAAATACCTTGATAACGCCGGGAGCCTTCTCGGCCTCGGAAATATCAACGCTCTTGATGATTGCGTGAGCAACATCGGGGATGACAACGGCAAGGTGAGCAACGCCCTCGGGCATCTTGAGCTTAATGTCATCGCCGTAGTCGAAGAGACCGGTAACCTTTGCAAGTGCGGTGGGTCTGGGCAGGTTGGAGCCGTAGTAGTCCTCACCCTGGTACTTGTAGGTGATTTCTTCCATGGTCTTCTCGCCGCGCATTACCTCTGCAGCTGCCATAACGGCATCAACGATGGGCTTGTAGCCTGTGCAGCGGCAGACGTTGTGGTTCTTCTCAAACCATGCTCTGACCTCGGCACGGGTGGGATTTGCGTTCTGCTGAAGCAGACCGTATGCAGATACGATAAAGCCGGGGGTGCAGAAACCACACTGAGCGGCACCGAAGGTAATCCATGCCTGCTGCAGGGGGTGGAGATGCTGGGCAGAGCCAACACCCTCGATGGTGATGATTTCGCTGCCTTCTTCGATTTTCTTCATCTTTCTGTTGCAGGAGCGGATAACTTCACCGTTTAAGATAACTGTGCAGGCGCCGCAGACGCCGACACCACAGCCGATTTTGGTTCCCGTAAGACCGAGGCGACGAAGAGCCACAGCCAGAGAATCCTTCTCGGGATCGCAGAGAACAAAACGATCTACACCGTTAATGTTCAGAGCAAATCTCTTTAGCTTTTTTACAGCTTCCATTTGTATTTCCCTTCCTAAAATATTATTGCTTTTTTTCCTTAGTGATGTATAATTGTTGTAATTTATTGATAAAAGTCAATAAATATCTAATATACAGCAAGTTATTATACAATATTATTTTTGTGATTGCAAGTGCAAGTTAAATTTTTAATTATTATAAAGGGAGCTATGCTTTTATAAATGTTTTACGAATGCAAAAAGGGCTGTCTTGTTTATATGTGTTCAAGCATCATTAAGGTTCCCCACGCTTTTTCAACCCGTTTCGGCGGTGTCAGCAAGGGAATTTACGAATCACTAAACTTTGCCTCCCGAAGAGAGGACGCCCCGGAAAATGTAAAGGAAAATTACAGAAGGTTTCTCTCTGTTGTGGATGCAGGCGAAAACGATGCGGTCGTAACCCTTCAGGTTCATAAAACGGAGGTTCGCTATGCCACAGAGGAGGACAGGCACATTCCCGCAAGTACCGTTCCCTACGAATGCGACGGCCTTTATACAGACAGGAAAAATCTCCCCCTTATGTGCTTTACCGCCGACTGCGTTCCCGTTTTGCTCTGTGATGATGCCGCGGGGGTTATTGCCGCCGTTCATTGCGGCTGGAGAAGCTCCGTCGGTGATATTCTCGGGGTTGCCGCAGGTAAAATGATATCCACAGGGGCTGCGGCCGAAAATATCAAGGCGGCAATAGGCCCATCCATCGGAGCCTGCTGCTTTGAGACAGACGACGACGTTCCCGAGGCCGTCTGCAAATACCTCGGCGGGGATACGGACGGACTCTTCGCAAGGAAAGAAAACGGAAAAACCCTCGTTGACCTCAGGGCCGCAAACAGAAGAAGACTTCTGCAGCTTGGTTTTTCGGAAGAAAACATTGATGTTTCCGATGAGTGCACCATGTGCCTTCACGATAAATACTGGTCACACAGATACACAAAGGGGCAGAGAGGCTCACAGGGGGCAGTTATCTGTCTCAGATAAGCGCAAAACCTTATTGCAAGCTTAAAATATCCCTTATTTATATTTTTTCTTTACTTTATGGCTTTTTTATTGTATGATGCAATATACGGGAATGATATTCCCGATTAATTTGTAATTTCATTTACGCAACCAATAATAAAAAGGAGACGAATTAAATGGCTAAGATTCAGTACGGATTTTCTCAGGATCCCGAACTCTTAAACGACTATCTCAAGGGCGGCTGCCTTCTTACCGAGGAAGAGGGTCTCTTCCTTGCATGGGAAACCGATCCCGAGCTTGTTAAGGCTGCTCTGCCTCCCTGCCTCGATTACGTTAACAACAAGGTTTCCGTTTATGTTATGCGCATAGGCAGAACCAGCTTCGGCCCCGCCTTCATGGAGGCGGCTCTTATGCTTGATGCAAGCTACCAGGGCAAGGTCGGTATGTATGCCCCCTCCTTCCTCATGTACGGCCCCGGCGCTGAGTCCGCAACCGTTATGGGACGCGAGATTTACGGCATCAACAAGAAGTACGCAAGCGACATCCGCCTGACCAAGAACGGCGACACCTGCACCATCTCCATTGAGAGAGGCGGACGCCTTGTATTCAACACCGAGTGCGAGCTCGGAAAGTACAATGACGAGGCAGCCGGCATGGCAGCATTCGGTATGCCCAAGAAGGGCGACGGTGGCCCCGGCAGCGCATACTTCTTCACCTACGATGCACATCAGGACAAGGAAACCAAGAACATCATCTTCGACGCTGTTCACCTCAACGACACCGTTTCCGTCACCACCAACACCGAGGACTGGATTCCCGGCGAGGTCAAGTACATCGAGATGGAAGATTCCTGGAACGATCCCTGGAGCTACTTCACCGTTAACAAGTTCATCGGTGCAGGCTATGCACATCAGGAGCTCTTCATGACCGAGCAGATTCAGCACAGAAACGTCGGTGAGCCCAACGCAATTATGGCAAAGCTTGTTAACAGCAAGTTTGACCTTGCTGCCTTCGGCAAGTCCACCAGAATTATCAACGCAGATTTCAACTGATAGCTTCTTGCATTCTGATTTATTTCAGCAGGCCGCCTTTATTAGGCGGCCTGCTTTTTTCCGAAATAAAAGCGAAAAATAATTCCCGAAAAAGGCAAAAAACTCTTGCTTTTATGCCGAAGCTATGCTAAAATTCCATTTGCGTCTTGTAACGGCAGTCTATGGTTATTTTCCATGGCAAGGCACTCAAGGCAGTTTATTTATTGATAGGAGAGCTATTATGAAGCCCGATATCCATCCTAAGTACGAGCAGACCACCATTCGCTGCGCATGCGGTGAAGTTATCGAGACCGGCAGCACCAAGCAGAACATCACCGTTGAAATCTGCTCCAAGTGCCATCCCTTCTACACCGGTAAGCAGAAGCTGGTTGACACCTCCGGACGTGTTGATAAGTTCAACAAGAAGTACGGTCTGTAATTCAATATCGTATAAGGCTTATTCCCCGCTTCCTCGTGAAGCGGGGATTTTTTTGCTTTTTTTACCCGTCTTCCTGCAAAACTCTGTGCCCGATTTTGATGTTTGTCGCAAATATTTCCATAAAATTGCAATATCTGACAGAATACGACAAATACGGCGCTTTTGGGTTATAAAGACTTAAACAAAGCGGAGCTTTTCTCCGCAGAAAGGACTGAGGGCCTTTATGAAAACCTTTCTTGAAACCGTAAAAGCAGCCCTTGACCTCGGGGCATCGGATATTTTCATTATGGCAGGCAGCCCGATTATAGTTAAATCATCAGGCAATTACAGTAATCTTGATTCCGAAAAGCTCTCTGCAACAGACAGTGAAAAGCTAATAGGCCAGATTTACGAAATCGGGAAAAGAAAAAAGAATCTTCTTGAAACGGTCGGAGACGATGATTTCGCCGTTTCTATTCCGGGGCTCACAAGGCTGAGAGTAAATGCCTACAGGCAAAGAGGCTCTGTTGCCGCCGTCGCAAGGCTGATTCCCTTCGGAATCCCCAATGCCGGGGAGATGGGCATCCCCTCGTGGCTTATGGAAATGGCGGAGCTTAAGTCCGGAATCATCATTCTGAGCGGAACTGCGGGAAGCGGTCGCTCAACAACGGCAGCCTGCCTGATTGACAGAATAAACAGTACCCGCACAGGGCACATCGTTACTCTTGAAGACCCCATCGAATATCTTCACAAAAACAAATCCTGCTTCATTTCCCAGAGGGAGCTCGGTATAGACAGCCATGACTACAGGGCGGCCCTGAGAGAATGCCGCAGAAAATGCCCCGGCGTTGTCTTCATCGACAGGCTTCGCTATCAGGAGGATATCCTGACGGCGCTTGAGCTTTGCGACACAGGCTGTCTTGTAATTATCGCGGCAGATGCAAAATCTCCCGATGATGCCTTCTCAAAAATGCTTTCTCTCTTCTCTGCGGAAACGCAGGAGCAAATGAAAAAGATACTCATGCAGTCAGTAAAATACATTGTATGTCAGAGTCTTACGTCCGATGAAAAAGGAAAGCTCTCACCGGGCTTTGAGCTTATGAAGCCGTCGGAAATATAAGAAAAAACAATGATAAGCCGCAGGGGTGTCCCCCCTGCCCCACAGAATACAAAGAGCGGTATGTGAAAAATGGCAAATCCGGTGAAAACCGCGAGACGCAAAGCCACAGGGCCTAAGGGCTTTTTCGTAAAAAGCCTATGGCAGCCGGTTGCCGAAATACTTGCACGCAGTATTCGGCAGCCCTCCATCTGTCGGGGCGGGGAGTCACTTCCCTCAGAATAATAAACCGGGGAGATGTACGATGATAATAAACTTAATAATCGGGCTTCTTCTCGGAGCCGCAGCAAAGCCCATATCCGACATTTTTACGGATAAGCTCCTTAAAGCAAGAGGAAAGGAATTAAAGCAGAAAAAGGAGAACCTTATCATCCACACGCTTCTGTCCGCCCTTCTGGGCGCAGGCATCGGAGCTTCATTCGGAATAAGCCTTCAGGCACTGTTTGTCATCCTTCTTCTTCTTATCGGAAACATCGTTTCCACAAGCGACATTGCCTGCAGAATAATCCCCAATGAAACCGTTCTGGCAATTCTCCTTATAAAGCTTCTCTTCGGAGTGACCGCACTTCTTAAGCCCGGGGCGATGCCCTCATGGAATCCCCTTCTTTCTCTTGCGGGCTTTGCCGTTATGACGCTTATTTTCCTTCTTCCCGCACTGAAGGGTGGAAAAGTCGGGGCAGGAGATATTAAGCTTGCGATGGTGGTGGGCTTTTCCTCGGAGCTTATGCCCGGGCTTCTTGCGGTGGTTTTCATGGGCGTTCTGGTTCTCGTTTACGGCTTTGTTCAGAAGAGAATCCCGGTGCTGGGGCGTCTTCCCCTTATTGACTTTATGAAAACAAGCTTTCCCATGGGTCCCTTTCTATGCGCAGCGCAGATAGGCGCAATGCTTTGCTGCGGCGCAGGTCTTATACAAATCAAATAAACGGCAGTGAGCCGGTTATAATATTTAATAATTTTATGGAGGAAATTATTATGTTAAAGAAATTCCTGGCAGACGAAAACGGACAGGGCATGGTCGAATACGGCCTCATCCTCGCACTGGTTGCAGTAGTTGTTATTGCTGCTCTTACGGCAATTGGTGGCAACCTCAAAGGCAAGATGGAAGAAATAGGCACTAAGCTCGGCTAAGCTTACCAATGCTTATCTTCCTATTCCGGGAAGAATGCGGGCAGGGCATGGCTGAATATGCCCTTGTTCTCGCACTGATAGCCGCAGCAACAGCGGCGGTTATAGGGATTTTCGGGCAAAAGGTACTCGGACTTTATGAAGACGCCGATGCCGTTTTCCCTTCATCCGGAACAATCTGCACAGCAAATGGGGCCGAGCCGGCAACGGCCCGGTCCCATTTGCACTCACGCTTATGCACTGAAACGGAGCAAAAGCCATGTTAAAGAAGAAAACAATCAATAAAAAGGGACAATCCATTGTTGAATTTGCCCTTTCCCTGCCGATACTTCTTACTATTCTCTGCGGAATAATAGATTTCGGCTGGATTTATCTGAATAAATACGACCTTGACCATGCGGCCTTTGAAGGGGCAAGATGTGCCTCTGTTTACTGCGACAGTCTTGATGATGACGAGCTTCGGGTAAAGGTTGCCGACAAGGTTCGGGGAAGCGTTTCCACAGTCAGGGCAGAGGCTCTTATAATTAATCTTTCATCCTCCGCCGACAGCTTCACCGTTACAGTATCCTATCCCGTCAGGACTCTCACCTTCGTTGCCTCCACATTATTCGGAAGCACCTACAATGCCACGGGCGAATGCACCTCCTCGGCCATGGGTGCATAACAGCAAAAGCAATACTCTTAAGGAGAAGAGCAAATGAAAAAAACCTATATTCTGGCACTTATTTCCGCCCTTTTATGCGGAGTTCTTATATATGTTTTTCTGGGCAAGGCCGGAAAGTCACTTACAGAGGATGAAATACCAAAGGTAAAGATAGTTGTTGCCACCTGTGAAATCGCCCCCTACACAGAGATAAGCGACGATATGCTTGAAGTAAAGCTCATCCCAAGGGGCGGTGAGCACGAGGATGCGGCAAAGAAAATCGACGAGGTTGTGGGCCTTATTTCCTCAAGCACCATAGTTGAGGGTGAGCAGATTATTCTAAGCAAGCTTTCAAGCCCCGGAGGAGATGTGGGAAACAGCCTTTCCTATGAGATTCCGGAGGGAATGAGAGCAATGACCGTTGCCGTCAGTGCCGTAAGCGGCCTAGACCAGCACCTGACCCAGGGCGACAGAGTTGACACACTTCTGAATATCACCACAGAAGATCCGGAAGCAGACCTCTGGAAAATAGCAGGGATTAAGGATGTATCCCTCACCCCCTCCGTTACCGCAATAGTACTTGAAGATATTGAGATTGCCGCCCTGGGAAGTGCCAAAGCGCAGTCCGGTGACAGCTATACAACGGCAACCTTGCTTGTTACACCCGAGCAGAGCCTTGTTCTGTTTTCGGCAGAGCTTAAAGGAAGCATATGCCTGTCTCTCAGAGGGCACGGAGACAGCGAGCCCGGAAACACGGATATTCTGAAGGTGTCCGAAATTCTTCCCTAAGGAGGATATGAGCATATGAAAAGAGCCAGAATAATCGGTGCCGCAGCGGAAAAGGACTCCGCAAGACTTGAGGACCTTTTAAGGCGCTGCGATATAATTACGGCCGGAATGGTATCCACAGGGGACAGAAGCCTGAAGCAGCTTTCAAAGCTCTATGCGGATGTTGTGGTTGTTTTCAGCCCCGCACCCGAGGACACGGAGTTTGCCTTTATGAATAAGCTGAATCTGGAGCATCCGAGATTCTGCACAATCCTTATTACCGACACCTCGGACACCTCTGTTTTCACCAAGGCAATGAGATGCTCCGTTGCGGCGGTTCTTTCCAGAGATGTTAGCCCCGAAGAGCTTACCCAGACCATAAACGCCGAGCTTTCCCGCCACAGAATGCGCCTTGGAATCAAGGACAACGAGGCAGAAAGCGGGAATGTTATAGCCGTATTTTCTACCAAGGGCGGAACGGGAAAAACCACCGTAGCCGTTAACCTTGCGGCCAGCCTTGCAAAAAGCGGCAGAAGGGTTGCTTTAATAGACCTGGACCTTCAGTTCGGCGATGTTGGCGTTTTTATGAACATATCCAAATCCGACACAATAAGCGACCTCATTGAGGAGGGGGATTTTTCCCCCGATGCCGTTACGGGCTACCTTTACAAGCACTCCTGCGGAGTTCACGCACTCTGCGCCCCCGGCTCTCCCGAGCAGGCGGATTTAATTACTCCGGAGCATATTGAGGCGGTTATATCCTCGGTTAAAAACGGATATGAGTATGTTATTCTCGACCTGCCCCCCATTCTGGATGACAACTCCATTGCATCCATTGAGCAGGCCGACCATATATGGTTTATTACCAACCCCGAAATCTCCACCCTTAAAAACACAAAGGTCTGTATGGACATTTTGAGGAGTCTGGATTTGGAGGACAAAATAAGAATAGTCCTCAACAAGGACGGGGACGCAATTATAAGCAAGGACAAGGTTAAAAGCGTCCTTCTTTCGGAGATTGAGCTTTCAATCCCCTATGACTTCAAAACAGCCGTAACCGCCGTTAACAGGGGCAAGCCCTTTGTTATATCCGACCCTCACGCAAAGGTTTCAAAGGCCTTTGAAAAATATGTAAAGTCTCTGGACGAGGCAAAGTAAAGGGAGGGCGGATAATTAATGAGCCTTTCTTCAAGACTTATGAAAAACAGGGCCGGGACTGCCTCCGAGGCGCAGAGCCTTTCCGAGCCCGAAGCCGTTACGGCAAAGCCGGATTTTTTAAGTCCCTCCCCTGCAAAGGAAGAGAAAAGTCCTGCCCCGGAGCAGAGCTTTGCCCCGCAGATTCCGAAAATAAACAGAGATAATCAGAAGAAAAACGAGCTTGCCGCAGTTAAGGAAAAAATACAGAGAGATGTTGCCTCCCGCCTTGCCAGAGACACATCGGAAAAATCCGCCGATGAAATAAAGGACCTTATAACCGAGGTGCTTAACGACTCCAACGAGGCAGATATTTCAAGAAACGACAGGCAGAGGCTTATTTCCGAGATTCTTAACGAAATAACCGGCCTTGGCCCTCTTGAGCTTCTTCTGAGCGACCCTTCCGTCTCCGAAATAATGGTTAACGGCCCGAAAATGGTGTTTATTGAGTCCGGAGGCAAGCTCCGCCTTTCCGATGTTACTTTTCAGGACGATGACCACGTTAAAAGAATTCTGGACAGAATCGTATCTCCTCTGGGCAGACATATCGATGATGCAAACCCAATGGTTGACGCCCGTCTTCCGGACGGAAGCCGTGTTAACGCAATCATCCCTCCCCTTGCCCTCAACGGGCCGACCATCACAATAAGAAAATTCTCCTCAAGTCCCTTAACCGTAGACAATCTTATAGGCTTCGGCTCAATGAACACGCAGATGGCCTCCTTTCTTAAATCCGCGGTTGAGGGCAAGCTTAACATACTTGTTTCCGGAGGAACAGGCTCCGGAAAGACTACCCTTCTCAATGTTCTTTCCGCTTTTATCCCCCCGGATGAGCGCATAGTAACCATTGAGGATGCAGCCGAGCTTCGCCTTATGCAGGACCACGTTGTTTCTCTGGAATCAAGGCCCGCAAACCTTGAGGGCACGGGAGCAATTACCATAAGAGACTTAGTCCGCAACGCCCTTCGAATGAGACCGGACAGAATCGTCGTCGGTGAGGTTCGCGGAGGCGAAACTCTGGATATGCTTCAGGCCATGAACACGGGCCACGACGGTTCACTGACAACGGCCCATGCAAACTCCCCCCGCGACTGTCTTTCCCGTGTTGAAACCATGGTTATGATGGCGGGAATGGACCTTCCCGTCAAGGCAATAAGGCAGCAGGTTTCCGGCGCAATTGACCTGATTGTCCAGCAGGCCAGACTCAGAGACGGCTCGCGCAAGATAACCAGCATCTGCGAGGTTGCGGGAATGGAAGGAGATATAATAACAACTCAGGAAATTTTCCGCTTCCAGTCCGACGGAATGGATGAAAACGGAAAAATCTCCGGCCGCTTTGTTCCCACGGGAGTAAGGCCCATATGCTGCGACAAGATTATGGGAAACGGCGTAAAAATAGACGACTCCTGCTTCTTCTGAGGCAGGCTACATCGGAGGAACACAAATGCTTATAGGAATTGCCATTTCGGGTGCCCTTGCAATTTTCTTCCTGCTTCATTCCATTATGGCATCGGGAGAAGCAAAGAGGGCAGACCTCGAAACGCGAATATCCGAAATGAGAAGCAGAGAGGATGCGGTAAGGGATGCTTCGGCCCATGGCAAAAAGCCCGCGGGAAGCAGCTTTTTCCGTTCGGAAAAAAACAGAAAGCGCATAATGCAGTTTGAAGAGGAGCTGTACAACGTGGGAATACAGATGCCCGCATCAACCGTTTTGACATACTGGACGGGCTCCATGATAATTCTGACGCTTCTTCTCGTTGTAACGGGAGTAAATCCCTTCCTTGCAGTGCTTTTTATTTTTGCACTTGCCTTTGCCCCCTTTTTTATTATCAAATCCAAAAAGCTCAAGAGAACAAAAATAATCGAGGCTCAGCTTGTCGAGGCGATTAATGTTCTGTGCAATGCCCTTAAGGCAGGTCACTCCTTCCAGCAGGCTATGGCGAACATTTCAAAGGAAATGGACGGACCTATTTCCGAGGAATTCGGAAGAGTCTTCAGAGAAACACAGCGCGGAATGCAGCTTGATGACAGTCTTGAGCGTATGTGTATGAGAATCCGCTCCGACGACCTTACTATGATGTGCACTGCCATTGAAATTCAGAGGCAGATAGGCGGAAACCTCGCCCAGGTTCTCATGAACATATCCGGAACAATACAGGCAAGAATGGACCTGAAGGCGGACATCAAGGTCAAATCCTCCTCCGGAAGGATATCCGGCCTTGTAATAGGCTGTATGCCTGCCGTTCTCTTCCTTATGTTTCTCGTTGTAAACAGAGAGTATATGTCCTTTTTTATCTCCACCACCCTCGGATATATTCTGATAGGTGTATGCATTGTTCTGGAGGTACTGGGCTTCATTGTTATCAATAAGATTGTAGATATCAGATACTGATAATCTCTGAGAGGTAGAAATCCATGATTATGCTTCTGATTGCTTTTCTCGGAGGGGCGAGCATTTTTCTTCTGGGAATAGGGCTTTTCTCCGGCGGCGGTGTCAGCGATGAAAACGTTGCAAGAAGACTGGGCGAGATTCAGGACGACCCCAAGGGGAGAAAATTCCAGAACAATATTGACTTTAAGAAGCTTTTCTCGGCACTTTTTTCACCGATAAAAAAGAAAGCGGAAAAGGCGACAGAAAAAAACGGAAAGGCCTCACAAAAGCAGAGAAAGGTAAATGCAAAAACAGAGGCCTTTGAAAAAATGCTGCGCTATGCGGGAATAAATATGACTGCGGGGCAGTTTAATTACATAAGATACGGCGTTGCCTTCGGCTTCGGTCTTTTGGGTGCCATTATCGCCTTTGCCCTTAATCTGGACGGACAGAACAAGCTCCTTGCCACAGTATTCTGTCTGATTCTCGGGGCATATATTCCGACGAAGCTGTTATCGAGCAAGGTGGCAAACAAAAAATCGGCCATTCAGAGAGAGCTTCCGGACATTATGGACCTTCTTGTTGTTTCCGTTGAGGCGGGTCTCGGATTTGACTCCGCATTAATAAGGCTCTGGGAAAAGAACAAGGGACCCGTTATGCAGGAGCTTATGCAGACAATCCGCGAT
>JAKSPP010000041.1 GCA_024404735.1 Oscillospiraceae bacterium
GGTAAAAAGTGTAAAATGAATAGAAACTGTATAAAAATTTCTTAATCAAAACGGGTACAAAGTTCAAAACCGGGATTCTATAATGCTTTTATTGACACAAGTGGAAAGTAAGTATAAAATAACAATATTATACACATCCGTAAATTCGTACACTTAAGAGATTATTTCAATGAACACTGAAGATTTATCCGCAAAAACAATAACGGAAGGCTTCATTGCCGATTATTTCGGCATTTCCTCTCAGGAGGCAGCGGAAATATGCCTTAAGCTCCGGCGCCTTGTTTACCCTAACGGAGAGGCCATAGTTTCGGCAGGTGATGAGGCAGACGGAGTTTACTTTATAGACGAGGGTCAGGCCAGCGTATTTAACGCATCCGGGGAGAGCATAAACGAGCTTTACCCGGGGCAGTGCCTCGGCGAGTATGCCATCCTTGCCGGAGAAAAGAGAATGGCAACCGTTAAAGCCCACGGAAGGGCCGTTGTATTCAGGCTGTCCCCGGAGGACTTTCTCGATGTAGTTTCAAAGCATCCCATGATAACGGGAAGACTTATTAAGGACGTTTACGGGCAGGTCAGCGTAAAGCACAGCCGTCTTGCCTCACTTACAAAAAAATCAAGGGGCGTAACCTGGTCTCCCGAGGACAAGAAGGATGCAAAGCTCTCCTCCCTTATTATAACCTACGGTCTGACCGTCCTTCTTTTCGCAGCGGTTTTCATTCTGTCCTTTGTTTCTTCCCCCTCGGGGATAGTATGGGAAATACTGCCCATTCTTTTTCTTGTTGCCTTTACCATAAGAACAAAGCGCATTGTGGAGGGCATGCTTCTGACGCTTCTGCTTCTTGGAGGAATGCTGTATAAGGGCTCCTTCGTTGTGGGAATGGGAGATATGCTGATTAAAGGCATAGGCAACTCCGACACCGCAAGCACCATTGTTATAATGGCTATGGTGGAGGCCGTAGCGGCTCTTCTCGCCTCGGCGGGAGTTGTAAGTGCCTTCCGAAAATATGCCGAAAAAAGAATAAAGAGCAAGAAATCCGCTCTTTTTTCCATGCTTCTTATTATGATAGCCGTCTGTCTGGATGAGTGCCTGAATGTTCTGACGGCGGGCTACTGCCTTAACGACATTACGGACAGATACAAGGTCCCCAGAGAGCACAGAGCTTTAATTGCGGGCTTTTCAACGGCAATATGCTCTCTTATCCCCTTTTCTCTGTGGAGCGCATATATTTCCGGATGGATATCCATGTATATCCCCTCCGGAGGCAGTGTATTTTTAAGAGCGATTTTATTTAACGCCGTGGGCTGGGTATCCCTCATTGCGGTTATACTTCTTTGCAGTGACCGTTTCCCCCGCTCCGGGCAGCTCCGGGAGGCCTACAGGCGCGTTGAGGCCGGGGGCAAAATGTGGCCCGAGGGCTCGGAGGAATATTTCGCCGAGGATATCTCCGACAGAGGAGGGGGCTCACCCATGAATCTTCTTCTGCACACGCTTGTGTGGGCCTTTTGCCCCGGTGTAGCCGGACGAGGGAAGCTTTGCAATCGACGCCGTTTCCGGCCTTATTATTACGATTCTTTTCATGTTTACCCTTTACATCGGACAGAAGCTTATGCGTCCCAAATCCTTCTTCGACATTATGGCGGGGGGCATTGCAAACGCCCTTATGCCCATACTTCTTCTCGTCCTTGCAGAGGCCATATCCGACTGTCTTGTATCTCTGGGACTTCTGGGCACACTGGAGACGGCAATTCCCGCACTTGTGGGCGGAAGGCTCTGCTTTATTCCTGCCGCGGTATTTGTATTCTGCACTCTTCTCGATATCGCCCTGGGCTCCTCCTGGGGCATGTACGGTCTCGGAATCCCCCTCATTGTTTTTCTTGCCTCAAAGCTCAGCCTTAACATTCCTCTTTGCCTCGGAGCTGTCCTTTCTGCGGGAATACTTGGGGACGGACTCTGCCCCTACCTTGATTTCACAGCCCCCGCCGTTACGGCCATCGGCTGTGAGCCGAGAGCCTTCAGGCGCCTGAGAATAGGCGCATGGCTTCCTGTCGGAATCGTTTGCGTTATAATCTATGTTGCTCTCGGGCTCATTTTCATATGAAAAAGGAGAACTTATTATGACCGCAAAGGAAAACTACCGGCTCACTCTTGATGAACACCAGAACACAGGCGTTGTTCCAATCCGCGGCGGCGAGGGCTATGAGGCCCATAATCGAAGCATATAATAAATACTATGGGAAATAAGCTCCGTAAGCATAATGCAGATTTGATAACAAAGCGTAATATGCCTTCTTTACAGGTTCGGCATATTACGCTTTGTATTTTTCTTATATAACATCAACCCAGATTACAGGGCGGACACCGTTGTCCTTTGTATCTATCTCTCCGCCGAGGTCCTTTATTACGCCCTTGTCATTGATATAGGCCGCGCAGTTTGTCATGGGAGAATATCCGGGGGTACGGAGCCACCACCAGCAGGGGCCACCCTCATAAACCTCGTAAGCACCGTTCTTAACAGCATAGGCAGTGGGCAGGCAGATTCTGCTCTTATCGGAATCGAAATATTCCCTGACCTCATCAATACTAAGGAGAAAAACCTTGTCCAGAGTGCTGTTTCCGTGGTTTGCATAGAGATTGTTTTTTCTGTCGGGCTGAACACTTGAGAAAGGTATTCTCCAGCGCTCATCGGGAGAGAAGGCTTTATCGTAGAATTCTCCGTTAAGCCAGGCTCTCATATCGGAGCCTTCCCAGGAAACAAAGGTGTTTTCATTATGGAAGGGCTTGCAGTCAATAGCCTGTTTGCTTATCATAAGAAGCTTTTTGGGTTCTCTGTAAAGAACGGTCCATTCTATGGACTTTTCGCAGCCATTCTGCTCATAAGAGCCGAAATATACGGAATCGTTCTTCTGGGCAATAAAAAGGGCATACTCCGGATGCTTCTCTATTATACTTCGTCTGATTTCGGGATTTAAGAATGCAAGAGACAATGCATCTCCGAAGGATATTGTCTCACCCTCGGGCTTATTCCCGGGAATACCCTGCTCGATTCCCTTAAGGCTCAAGGCCTCAAATTCTGCCCTCACCGCATCAAAAATCTGTTTTTCCAAATCCATATTGCCTACCAATCTTTCATAATAATTTATCTGATATATCGAAGCGATAACAATACATGTATGTTTTTCTGCGGTGAATTATAGCAACAAAGTCTTCTTCTGTAAACCCCCTGGGGGTATTTTTGCCTTCTCCGTTCCCTCTATCCCATTATAGTCAAAATCGATAGCAATAATTATTAAAGCTTTATTTTTGCACTTTTTTCTTTAAATACACCCCATAATAGGGTATAATAGGCTATATTTATGTTCAGGTGTTTTAAAAAATGACTCTTCAGAATTTAAAATATATTCTTACAATAGCCGAGTGCAGTTCATTATCGGAGGCTGCAAAGAGACTTTTTATTACTCAGTCATCCTTATCCGCAGCCGTAAAGGATATTGAGGATGAACTCGGAATTCAAATATTTCTGCGTACCAACAGGGGCATCACCATAACTCCGGAAGGTAAGGACTGCGTTAAATACTGCAGAGAAATAGTTGAGAGAACGGACTACCTCTCCGAAAGATACAGAAAAGCAGATACACCTCCCCTTTCGTTTTTTGTTTCAACACAGCATCTTCCCTTTGCAGTCCGTGCCTTTAATCAGTTTATATCCGGACTTGATGATGACAGATTTAATCTCGGAATTCTCGAATGCAACACAGAAAAGCTTCTTGAGGATGTCAGCACGGGAACAAGCGAGCTTGGCATAGCTGCATTTAACGGGGAACAGCTTGAGCTTCTCGGCAAAACACTGTCATCCATGGATTTATCCTTTCACGAGCTTGATACACTCGGCCTGTTCGTATTTATGAAGGCATCACATCCCCTTGCGGAAAAAGAGACTCTGAGCAGAGAAGACCTTAATGACTATATCTATGTCACCTATGACAGCGATAATTATCCGCACTTTTACAATGAAGATATCGCCCCGGGAAATCCCTTTGAAAGAACCGTATATGTTCGCGACAGAGCAAGCAAAATGGCCGTTGTGCGGGGAATGAACGCATTCTGCATAGGCGTTGATCTGCCGAATTTTAACAGGGATATTTATTTCAGGCGCAGAAACACGGAGCTTGTTGCCATTCCCTATGACAGCGAAGAGAAAAACATCCATATCGGATATATCTCCAGAAACAACACAGTTCTTTCCGAAAATGCAGGATGTTATCTATCCCTCCTGACCGAGCACCTTAAAAAGCTTCGCCTTCCCATAACGGAATAAAATATTAAAAAAGCAGCAAAGCCTTCGGTTCATATCAAACCGAAGGCTTTATTACTATCGCTTTTATTCTGTTAAATCCGCATATTCAAAGGATATAAGCTTTCCGAGCTCATCGGGGATCATCTCCACCTGATAGCCCACCTTGCCTGCGGAAAAGCAGATTGTATCCCAGAGCTGAGCTGTCTCGTCAAGGAAGGTTCTGAAATACTTTTTCATTCCTATGGGTGAGCAGCCGCCGTGAATATAGCCCGTTAAGGGCAGGAGCTCCTTCTGCTTTATCATCTCAATTGACTTTTCTCCGGAAACAGAGGCGGCCTTTTTAAGATTAAGCTCGGCAGGGCCCGGGATTACGAAGACATAGTGCTCGCCGCTTTTTCCCACGGTTACGAGAGTTTTGAATACTCTCTCGGGCTCATGCCCCAGTGCCTTTGCGACCTCAACTCCGGAGGTAACTCCGAGGGAGGAATAGTCATAGTCCTTATATTCTACGCCTGCCTGCTCCAGAAGGCGCATTACGTTTGTTTTTTCTGTCTTTTTTTCTTTCATAGGTCTCTTCTCACAGCCCCGTTCCGTCAAAGTCGGGAATCATCTCGCTTCCCTTGGAGGAGCCGTCCTGTGCAAAAATGTTTTCTATATCGCTCATCATAAGATAGGAAAGGCAACCGTCGTACTCCTCCTCTGTAACGCTTCTTCGCAGCTTCGGGTGGTTTTCAAGTCCGGGCATAGGGGTGTACTGACTCATAAGGCTGAAGTAAAAGCCGTCGGGGGGAAGAAGTCTTTCCATTATGTCTATGGCTCCGAGAGTGTTGTCAACAGAGCCCGGCAAAACCAGATGCCTGACTATTACGCCTTTTTTGGCAAGGCCGTTTTCGTCCTGCACAAAGGGACCCGTCTGGGCATACATCTCCGCAATCGCCTCTGCGGCAACCAAGGGGTAATCCGGGGCCTTTGAATACTCCTCCGCAAGAGCCTTATCGGAGTATTTATAGTCGGGAATATAGATATCCACTAAGCCACGCAGGGAGCGAAGGGCATTTACACCTTCATAGCCGGAGGAATTCCATACCACGGGAATATGAAGGGAAGCCCCCGCAAGGGCCTCGGCTATGGGAATAATAAAATGCGAGGGTGTAACAAGATTTATATTGCATACGCCCTTATCCTCAAGCCTGTAAAAAAGCTCACGAAGAGCAGAGGGAGAGAGAATTTTTCCCTTATCCGTCCCGCCACCGGAAATATCCCTGTTCTGGCAGAAGATACAGCGGAGGTTGCAGCCTGCGAAAAATACCGTTCCGCTGCCCCCCGGGCCGGAAATGCAGGGCTCCTCCCCGAAATGAGGGGCGGCCCTTGTAACTACCGGAAGAGCGGGCGAGGCGCAGTAGCCCCGGCCGCTTTTCTCTCCCCTTTCGGCAGAGCATTTTCGCGGGCAGAGGCTGCAGGAAAAGCCTTTTGTATTATCCGTACTCATTTATTTTATCAGTCCATTACGGTTTCGATATAATCTTCGCCTGTAAACAGGGTATTACCGGGCTGAAGCTTCTTTGAGGCAAAGCCGTCACGGGCAAGGCGAATCATCTTTTTGAGAGTGTACTTGCTCTCTCCTGCCGTGCGGGGAAGTCTGTCATACTTATAGGTATCAACGGTAAGACCCAGCTTCAGAATAAGACCGCGAAGGAAGGGGCGGGACATATCGAACATACACAGCTTCTTAACGGCGGCGGCAGACATAATTCTGAAATCGGCGTGGTCATAGATAAGCTTTACTCCGCATATGCGCATCGCGGTATAGGTTGCACGGGCGGAAAAGCTCTTGAAGAAGGTGTCCGTATCTCTGCTTCTTCTGACGCCGCAGACTATATCCTTGCCGCTTAAATACTTATCCACCATAGGTGCGATTGCCTCGACATCGTCCTGAAGGTCCGCATCTATGGAGAGGGTAAAGTCGGCCTTATCGGAGGCATAATAAAGCCCTGTTAAAAGGGCGAGCTGATGACCTCTGTTCTGCTTAAGCTTAATTCCCGCAAAGTTTTCATCCTGATTGCACAGGCGGGAGATGATGTACCAGGTCTTGTCCCTTGAGCCGTCATCAACAAGGAGAATCTTGCTCCTTTTAGAAATTTTTCCTGTACCCTCAAGGAGATAAAGCTGTTGACGGAGGGGTCTTGCCGTTTCGGGCAGGGCATCCTCTTCATTAAAACAGGGAACAACTATATACAGGGTTTTAAGTCCGTCATCGGGATTAACTGCCTCAGGTGTACCCGTGTATCCGCTCATATCAAAAGGCATAATCTGCTCCTTTCGGGAAGGCACGGAGCCCATCCGCACCGCCCTTTTTTTCCGATTATAACATTACGCCCTGCTTATTTCAATAAGCAGGGCGCTATTTTTATTTTATGCAAGCTTCAGTAAAATCTGCCATACGATGTAGAGAATGAGAAGATGCCCGGGGTAAAAGCCGTAGCAGAAATACTTAAACCATTTTGCCAAATATCCGTGTTTGCCGTTATAGAGCCAGATGGGGATTAAGGCCAGTAGAGAGAAGGCCTCCTGAACAAGCTCAAAGTAATGTCCGAAGATGGTCACGGGGTAATAATAACCGCCGATGAGCTCAACAAAGACATAGTACAGGAAGGCAAACTGAATGATAAAGCTGAGAAAATTGCGTTTGCGGGTAAAGTAAAACAGAAGGACAACTAAGACACCGGCACCGTAGTAGTCAACCATTGTTAAGGTTCCGACGACAAATCCGACTATGCAGGCGGCAACGGATGCAAGAATATATCTGACAATGCCGCCCTTGCTCTTAACCCACTCAAGGAAGCGCATAAGCCCCAGGGCAATCATAAAGGTCCAGAGAACATTCTGATGATATGGATAGAAGGCCGTGCTTCCGTATATAAGGTCAAAGGGGATTTCGCTTATAAGTGCGAAAACAAGCATTCGAAGTATATATTTTTTGAAGTTCTTAGTACGGAAAAAACCCTCCGCAATCATAAAGGCAAATATGGGATAGGCAATGCGCCCTAAACAGGTAAGCCAGTTTAAGTAGGGGAAAAGGGTTGCCCACATATGGTCGCCCAGCATAATCACCATGGCGATTATATGCAGTGCAAAGCTGTTGATTATTCCTCTGCTTTTTGTCTGTTCCATTAAAATCTCCTTTTTCCGTGCTGTGTTATTATCATAAGCTGCGGCGCTTTTTAAAAGGCCGCCGGGTTATATGACGGAAACAAAAGCAAAAAGTTTCCTCACGGGGTAAAAAAGAACACAGAAAAACAGGGCCGGTCAAAAAACCGGCTCTGTATTACTGATTAATAATTAATAAAAAGTTGCAACGGGGTCATCGGGAGCCTCTGCGGGGCTTACCTTTACCTTTGTGAGAACGGGGCCCTCCCTGTTGTAGCCGGGGTGCTCCTTGACGACAATTTTAGCCTTTACGGAAACCCAGTCACCGCTCTCCACATTTTTGGGAAGACCGCCCTCGCAGATAAGACCTGCAAAGGCAGTGTCGGCGGCGCAGCAATTCATAAGGTCTCTTCCCACGATGAAGCAGCCGCGGGGGAGCTCATCGGAGAAGGCGGCCTGTGCCTTGAAGGTGACTGTCATACCATCATAGGTTTTAAGGTCCTCGCCCAGGTCTCTGTACCAGATGGCATAGTCCCTGTCGGCAATGACGGGCTTGCGGGAGTCCTTGTCAAAGGGAAGGGGGTCCTCAACACTGTCATAGAAAACCTTGCCGTTAATATCCTCGTAGCCTATCTCTGCGTTTCTGTTGGCGGCACGGACAATCTTATGCAGGGGCATAAAATCATCGGACTTCTCCATACGGTTGAAGACTATCAAATCACAGCTCTTGAGCTTATCGTAAACAAGCTGACGCATATTGGAGTTATAGCTTATAAAGCTTCCGGCCTCCGCAAACATAAACTCCTGATATACCATCCATGAGGGGGGCATACTGCCGTAGAGGGTGTCAAGAGTCCACATTCCGTTATACTCTATCATAACCTGCTCGGGCTGTATTTCCTCCTGCCAGGCTGCAAGAAGCTCCTCTGTCATCTCCTCCTCATCTTCGATGGTGCGTAAAACAACATTTCTTTCGGAGAGGTTATCGGAAAGCTCAACATCACCCTCCTCGCACATAATAAGAAGGGTCTTTGACTCTCCGGAGAAGCGCTCATCGGAAAGGGTATCGTTTATAAAGGTGGTTTTGCCTGAATCCAGAAAGCCCGTTATCAGATACACGGGAATGGGTTCTTCCATAATTTCTTCTTCCATAGGGCTTATTGCCTCTCTTTAACTGAATTATACTCCGAAAAGGCCTCTTACAGCGTTTTCGTTTACATGAGAGCCGATAACACAGAGTCTTCCGGTTACGGCGGGGGCTGCGCGGCGGATTTCGTACTCGCCGGGAACAAGGTCAAAGTAATACCACTCGCCGCCCTCCTCGGGAGCAAGATAGCCCTTGGCTCTGACAACATTCTCATCACCGGAGAGAACTCCCAGTGCCATCTTCAGGCGGCCCTCGGAGATGCTCTTCTCCGTGTCGGTACCCCAGGAGGTGAAGGCATCTGCAGCCTCGTGGTCGTGGTGGTGATGATGTCCGCAGCCGCAGGAGCACTCCTCATCCTCATCGTGGTGATGATGATGGTGCTCGTGGTCATGGCAATGGCACTCCTCGTCCTCATCGTGATGATGATGGTGGTGCTCGTGGTCATGGCAATGACACTCCTCATCCTCATCGTGATGGTGATGGTGCTCGTGGTCGTGGCAATGGCACTCCTCGTCCTCATCGTGATGATGATGGTGCTCGTGGTCGTGGCAGCAGCACTCCTCATCCTCATCGTGATGATGGTGATGATGCTCATGGTCGTGCTCTGCCATCTCGGCAAGGGTCTTAAGCTCGGAGGCAAGAGTATCACGGCTTTCGATTGCGGAGAGAAGCTGCTCACCGCTGAGCTCTGCCCAGGGGGTTGTGATTATTGTTGCCTTATCGTTCTCGGCTCTTAAAAGGGCCAGTGCTTCGGAGAGCTTTTCGGGGCTTATCTTATCGGTACGGCTTAAGATAACGGCATCGGCATTGGCAATCTGGTCCTTATAGAAGGGTCCGAAGTTCTTGATGCAGACCTTTGCCCTCTTTGCATCGGCAACGCAGACCTTTGCGTTGATTACAATGCCGGGGACGCCTCTTACGGCGTTTACTATATCGGAAAGAGCACCTACGCCTGAGGGCTCGATAAGGATTCTGTCGGGGGAATAGTCCTCGCAAACCTTCTGAAGGGAGCGGGTGAAATCGCCCACAAGAGAGCAGCAGATGCATCCGGAGTTAAGCTCGTTAACAACGACCCCCGCATCCTGCATACAGCCTCCGTCAACGGAGACATCGCCGAACTCGTTTTCGATTAATACGAGCTTCTCGCCCTTATAGGCCTCTGCAAGAAGCTTCTTAATAAGAGTTGTCTTGCCTGCGCCGAGGAAGCCGGAAAATATATCAACCTTTGTCATGGTCTCTTATCCTTTCTTCTTTTTCTTGCCGAAGATACCCTGCTTTACGCCGTCTGCCTCGCCGGTTGCCTCACCGTACTTGCGCAGAAGCTCCTTCTGCTCCTTTGTGAGGTTCTTGGGGGTAACGATGTATACCGTAACGAACTGGTCACCTCTTGAGGAGGAATTGAGATATGGAATTCCCTTGCCCTTGAGTCTGAACATATCGCCGGACTGGGTTCCCTCGGGGAGCTCGTACTTGACCTTTCCGTCGAGAGTGGGCACCTCAAGCTCGGCACCCAGAGCAGCCTGAACGAAGGAAATGGGAAGCTCCATATATACATTCTGTCCGTCACGCTCAAAGAGGGCGTGGCTCTTAACCCTGACGGTTACGAGAACATCGCCGTTGGGACCACCGTTAACACCCACATGGCCCTGACCTCTGAGAGGAATGGTCTGACCGTCATCGATTCCCGCGGGAATGGTGACGTTAAACTTCTTTGTGCGCTTGATTTTGCCCTTGCCGTCACAGCGTGAGCAGGGGGTCTTGACAATTTTACCCGTTCCGCGGCAATGGGGACAGGCCGTCTGGGACTGCATAACGCCGAACATAGTTCTCTGCTGGGTTACAACAGTACCGCTGCCGTGACAGTTGGGGCAGGTCTCGGCACTTGTGCCGGGTGCGGCGCCGGAGCCTCCGCACTCATCGCAGTTTTCGATTCTGGGAACGGCAATCTCCTTCTGGCAGCCGAATACGGCCTCCTCGAAGGTGAGGGTGAGGGAAATACGTACGCTTTCACCCTTCTGAGGGCCGTTTCTTCTTGTTCCGCCTCCGCCGAAGCCGCCGAAGCCGCCGCCGAAAATATTGCCCAGAATATCCCCCAGATCATCAAAGCCGAAGCCGCCTGCGCCTGCACCGCCGAAGCCCGCAGAGGGGTCAAAGGCGGCGTGACCGTACTGGTCATACTTTGCCTTCTTATCGGGGTCCGACAGAATCTCGTAGGCTTCACCGAGCTCCTTGAACTTCTCCTCGGCCTCCTTATCGCCGGGGTGAAGGTCCGGGTGGTACTGCTTTGCAAGCTTTCTGTACGCCTTTTTTATTTCATCTTCAGAGGCACCCTTGGAAATACCGAGTACCTCATAGCAATCGCGTTTATCTGCCATTTTTTTCTCCATTAAATATGCCATATGGGGCTATGGAAAAATCGCATAGCCCCGTCTGACTTTTTCCGGGCACAGCGCTTTTATGCTTGCG
>JAKSPP010000042.1 GCA_024404735.1 Oscillospiraceae bacterium
GCGGATGTAATAATCCTCCGTGCGGGAGTGGAGCTCTATTGCAAGCTGCTGATAATACTCCGCAACCTGCTTTCCGAGATTTCGGCTGCCGGAATGGATTACGAGGTAGTATCCGCCGTTTGTCGCCCTGTCAACCTCGATAAAATGGTTTCCGCCGCCGAGAGTACCCAGAGAGCGCTCCAGCCTTCCCGCGTGAAAGAGGGAGCGGTAGCATTTAAGGACGGTCAGGTCAAATTTTTCCGGCCTTTCGTTCCAGACACACATTCCGGAGGGAATGTAGTGGCAGACCTCATCAAGCTTTCCGAAATCTATTTCGGTATCGTTAAGCTTTATTGTGTACATACCGCAGCCTATGTCAACGCCGACGATATTGGGGCAGACCTTGTCCTTAACGGTCATCGTTGTGCCTATAGTGCAGCCCTTGCCTGCGTGGACATCGGGCATTATTCTGACTTCGCAGCCTGCGGTAAGGTCGTAGCTGCACATTCTGCGAATCTGCTCGGTAGCCTCGTCTTCAATCACCCTTGCGAAGCACAGGGCGGTGCTTACAGTTCCTTTTATTTCCATCATAGTATTCCTTTCATACAGGGGGATTTACTCTGCCCTCAAAAGGGAGCACTATGCGGCTATTTTTGCATAGCGCTCACTGCCGAGTATTTCCAGCATAAATTCATAGGGGCTGAAGTTACCTCCGGCGACCATCTCGAAGATTCTGGGAGTGGTGCCCGAGATTAAAGCCACGCCCTGCTCATTCATTGTGACGGGCTGCTGGCGATTTCGGCTTGCGGCATTCCAGAAAATGATTTTGGGAAGCTCGTAGCCGTATTTATAAAATCTTCTTTTTGCATTGTCGAAAACGGTTTCCGATGCATTTCTGACGCAGGAGTTAAACTCCATATCCGAAATGATGATAAGCTTTGCGGGAAGCTCATCGGGGCTCAGCTTACCCTTGAGGGCGGCGCTTAGGATAAGGTCAAAAACAGCCTCGAGGTTGGTGTCGGCTACCTTGTTAAAGGTAGTAACATAACGAAGTCTGTCGGCAAAGGTATCGCCTTTTATCTCAATGAGCTGCGGCATGGATGAAAACTCGATAAAGTAATTTTTGAATGCGCCTTTATTATGCTCTGCAAAATACAGGCCAAGGGACAGGGCAACGGCGGCGGGTACGGGATTTCCTTCGCAGTACATGGAGCCGGAGGTGTCGACTACCGCAAGGGCGTTTTCCTCTCCGCCGAAGTCGGGAAGAGCTCCCCATGCCGCATTCAGGTATGCCTTCTCCTCGGGAGAAATGTCCTTCATAAAGGAACTGCAGCCAAAGCCCCAGTCGATATCCAGATAGGGCTCCACCAGCTCATAGGGGGCAATATTGTCTGCGTGCAGCTTTGCCTCACCGGAGGAAACACGGGATAGAAACTCGTCGTACCTTTCTCCGTCGTTTCTCATAAAGGCACCGCGGTATTTATGCATTGCGCGGGAGGGCTGCTTTTCGTAGTCGAAGGAATAGTCCCTCTCGCGGAGATTGTTCTCTATAATGCGGATTTTTCCGCGCAGGAGTGTCAGCGCCCTGCGGTATTGGGCGGCATTCATACCCAGCGCTTTGGCAATTTTTTTGCCGTAGGCGATGGTCTGAGTATTTGACGCATTGACGGAGGGCAGCCATTTTGCAAGGAGGGAAACGTTTTCGCCCCTTTCGGCCGCATCCATATCCGCATTAAAATGCTCTTTTATAAGGGCGAGCATTTCTCCCTCACAGGGAGTGCCAATAAGTGAGAGAAGGTCATCAAAACGTCCGTATTCCGCAACGTATTGCAGATTTTTAAGTACGGAGCCGGGCTCGTTTTCGGAAAGCCATGTAAAGCCCGTACGGAATACACGCCTCTCGCCGAGACCGCCTCTTATATCTCTTGCGAAGAAAAGGAGCTTCATGGCGATGTCGGGGTTTTCGGTATATGCACGGATAAATCTTGTGAGAATTTCCCTCTCGTCTGCATGTCTGAGTGCGCCGATTGTCGCAAACAGGTCAAGGCAGTAGGAACCGCTTGATGCGTGTGTAACCGCACCGTTTTCCGTATATGTAATATTTGCTTCTTTCTTAAGGTACTGTAACATCGTAAACCCCTTTCTTCAATCTTAATACAAGGCACATTTTTTATGTCTACTCATAAAAGCTTTGCTGTGTGTGCCTTTTTTATGCCTTTCGGCAGATGACCGTACAAGGTGCGCACTTAATCCATACATGAAGTATTAATCATAAATAGTATTGACTGTTCTCAGTATTGAGCTTGCTGTATGCACCTTTGTTAATTCAAAGCACCGTTTTTAGTTTGCGGAGAAAAATAAGCGTTCATTTGAAACGTTTGGGCTGATTGCTGTGGGTGCTTTTTTTACCTCTTATATTAAACAAGACGCTTTTGGACGACTGGCAAATCATCAGTAAATTGCTGTGAGCGTCTTTGTAAGCCGGCAGGGACACGAGACCTTTACAGGGCACTGCAGTGGCCTGCTGCCTCCGGGGGTGGAGACGTCCTTGCGTCTATAGGGGGTGGAGGCATTGCTCGGCAAGTCCTCTGCCGTTTACATTTGTAATTTTACATATACGGAAGGGATTTATCACGGAAAAAAAGTTGCGAACATCACTGTCCGCAACTTTTTTGTGCCAGAAGTCTCTGTTTTATGAGGTCTATGAAGCAGCCCGGGGCCGTAACCTTAATCATAGGGCCGAAGGAAAGAATGCGGATTAGCATTTCCGTTTCATCGTCGTTGTCATATTTTATGGTTACGAAATATCTGTCCTCGCCTATTCTCTCGACGCTTTTCTCAAAATGTGCAAAATGAAGAAGAACTCTTTCAAGGGCATTTCTCTCATCGGAAAGCTCAAAGCTTACACTCGCCGTTTTTTTGCGGCTTTGCCTTACGCGGCCTATGTCAAAGGGCTTATTTGACTTTTTGCATTTGACAATGCGGCCAAGATTGATTATATGCCCCGGGGCGATGAGTCTGAATTTATCATCCTTCTCCGAGTACTCCAGATAATCCGGAATCAGAACGGAGCAAACAGACTTGCCCTTTCTGTTAATTGTAATTACCTTGATGGGGTATCTGTTTTTTATGGCATCGGTAATAAGCCTGAAGTTTGAGATATACTCCCCGTCCTCATAATTATCTCCGTCGGAGTATTTGTCAAAGACGATAATATCCTCCGGAAGGAAGAGGGGCTCTACATCCGGAAAGTCAAAATTGACATCCCCGAAAAGCTTTATTCTCGGGTCACAGGCAACTGCCTTCAGCCAGCGCTTCTGTAGTGTGGACAGGGGGAGAGTGGGTTTTCCCTCAATGGGCGTTGTGCCGTCCGGCTTAATAAGCTGCCAGCGCTCGGCGTTAATTGCCTCGGGAATTGTCAGGATGCTCTCTCCGAAGGCGTGCTTCTCTATTATTTTCCTTATATCCTCATTGCTTACGGGATGGGAAACCGCTTCCGAAATAATTGCGGCAACGGTGTTGTAATAAGCTCCGTAAATTTCGCTGAAAATCATTGCTCCTCACCTCCCAGACCGTAAAGGGCATACATATCCTCAATATCCTTCTTAAACCGTTCCTCAAGAGCCGAATCGGAGAAGTGAATATCCGTAATTCTGCATATAAAGCTTCTTATCCAGGGGATAAGCTCACCTGCATCATAAACGTCTGCAAAAAAGCGGCTTGTGTTATTATCCGAATGCTCAACGGTGCCACAGCGCTTTTCGCGCTCAAGCCTTCCGGGGATATGCTTTTCTTCGTCACTGTAGCGTATTGTAAATTCAACGTGCTGAAGGCTCCTGCCGGGGCGTTTTTCTGTGCAGACGCCCCACATATGGGGGAGCATCTCCTCAAATTTCCTGTGGAATTCATCGTAGCTTTCGCAGACATCATCGGGCCCGGCGGAAATAATGTTATCCGTTCTGAAGGCTGTAATCCTGTTGAATCTCGGGGTGTAGGCCATGAGATACTGCCTTCCGCTCTGAGCGCTGACCATAAGCTTAAGGGGGATTACGTGGTTTTCCGTAATTCTGTCCTTATGTCGGTTTACGGTTTCCATAGTGATGCTGCGCTTTTCTCTTATTGCCGTGAAGACAGAATACAGGACCTCGCTGTCCATGGCCCCGGTTATGTAATGATGCTTGAAGGCAAAGCAGCTTTTTCTCACCTCGCCCTTGTCAAGAAGATATGAGCCTATTACTCCGCAGGGCAGAACCTCGGAAAAATAGTCCAGAGCATCCCTGTTTAAGGAGGGGGCCGCCTCACTTCTGCGGTAGTACATCACCTTTCCCTTTTTCTCCGAAACAATAAGACCCTGGGAAACATATTCCTTCAGCTTCTTGCGAAGTGTTGATTCGTCAAATACCCTCGGCTCGGAAAAACAGGCAAGGCGCCTGTCAATCTCCCCGGTTATCTCGCTTATATTAAGAGCGCTTTCCGAATCCGAGAGAATGTCAAAGAGAATAAAATGCAGAGTAATATCCCCGTCGGTAAAGCTCTTTGTTTTCCAGGCCTTAAAAAGAGGATTGTGCCGGGAAAGACGGCTGTCTATGGAGATGAAAACATTTTTCCCCTCGGCTGTCTGACGAAAATGCATATAGTCTCCCAGCCAGCTTTCCAGCCTGCGGCGTTCATCGTCATAGGAGCGCGCACTCTTTCCCGTATATTCCTCACGGCTCTTAAAGCCGTAAACATAAAATTCCCGCATATAATCCCGTATACGGTTGAAATTCTTAATAAGCTCACTGTAGGCCACGCCCTTCACCCCCTTTTGGATATTCACCATTATGCCATTTTAACGGCGTAAGAATCTCGGAAAAAAAGCTGCGAAGTGTTTCGGGGAATCAAAATATATAATATTTCAATTCCCCGACAGTGTTTTCCCTTATTAAAATTATGTTTTGTGTGCTTTTTCCGCCCTAAACGGTATATCAATAAGACGCTTTTTACTCCACGTGCATATACCTTTCGATTTTTCCCCTCAGCTCCTGCATCTTCATATCCAGGGCCGCACTTTGCTCGGCGCAGGAGATGAGACCCTCGTGAAGGTCATCGAGAAGAGCCTCGTCGAGGTTTTTCTTGTATCTCAGCTTGTGCTCAAGGCTTGCCCAGAAGTCCATTGCGATTGTGCGAAGCTGCACCTCAACCTTCATAAGGCGCTTTTCATTCTGCAGAAAGATGGGGACCTCAATGATAAGATGCAGACTTCTGTAGCCGTTGGGCTTGGGGTTTGCGATGTAGTCCTTGCGCTCCACAAGTTTCACATCGTCCTGAAGAAGGAGGCTTTTTTCAATGTGATAGATGTCCTCCGGGAAGGCGCAGATTACTCTGACGCCCGCAACATCCGTTATGTACTTTTCGATATTTTCAACACTGGGGGTAATCTGCCTTTTTTCCATTTTGGTTGCAAGGCTTTCGATGCTTTTTATTCTTGTTTTGATGGATTCGATGGGATTGCTCTCGCCGCCGATGGAAAAGCCCTCGTTTAAGACCCTGAATTTGGTTTCAACCTCCATTACGGCGCACTGATAAAAGGACATAAGCCTGCGGAAGGGCTTGATTTCCTGCACGAGAGCATCAAAAAACCTTTTCCTTGTAAGAGCATCCTGACCCTCAAATGATTCGGGGGCGATGATAGGATTATCCTTTAAGTTTTCCTGCAAGTTATTCATATTTTCCTCCTTTGCTCCGACAATGAAAATTCAGCTTATGCTTCCCACGAAAGCCGGGCGGCAAGGCCCGGGATGAGGGCGAGGGCAGCCCTGTCCTCCTTTGCGGGAAGAGTATCCGTTTTAAGGGATGAAACGATGTTTTCGGAAGATAATTCCGCATTAAGAAACTTAAAAAGCGTTTTTGAAAGCTTAAGGGCACTCTCCTCGTTTCCCATTCCGCCTGCTGTTATGATAAGGCCCGCCTTTTTTCTGCGAAGGGTGACGGGGTCTCCCGGAAAGGCTTTTGCCGCAAAAAGGGGCTGAAGGCGGCTTATAATATTGAGAACGGGGCCGGGAAGAGTTCCGAAATATACGGGGGCGGCAAGCAAAATGCTGTCATAGCAATCGGAATAAATCTCCCTCATATCGTCCTCAATGACGCAGCCGGGATTTTTACTGCAGCTGCGACAGTCAAGGCAGGGGGATATTTTCCCGTAAAAGGCGGATAGCTCCCTTACCTCGCAGTTAAGGCTTTTTTTAAGCTCCCGGAGGAGAGCCTCTGTGTCCCCGCCTTTTCTCGGCGAGCCGTTTATTATGAGAAGCTTTTTCTCTTTGCCTTCCATATCAGGCCTCCCCTTTGCTTTTTCCGTTTCCTTTAAGATATATTATCTCCGCGGGATTTACGGGGATATCAAACGTCGATTTCTATTTTGCGTCCTGTGTGCTGGTATGCGTAGTAGCGTACGCCCGCTGCGTCCAGCATACGGCGGGAGGCAATTGTTCCGGGGGTGGAATGGTACTTGTCCTCATCATAGACAATGGTCTTGATGCCGGACTGAATTATTGCCTTTGCAC
This sequence comes from Oscillospiraceae bacterium, assembly GCA_024404735.1. Classification (GTDB taxonomy): domain Bacteria; phylum Bacillota; class Clostridia; order Oscillospirales; family Oscillospiraceae; genus JAKSPP01. Next base: position 6,522 of record JAKSPP010000042.1, read on the forward strand.
ACTCGTTGCAGGGGAAGAGGGAGACATAGAGCTTTGCGCCCTCAAGGCTGCCTCCGCGGTAGTTCAGTATTGCGTTAAGCTCACTGTGAACAACAAAGGGATATTTCGTGTCAAGAGTGTCGCCCTGTCTTGCCCAGGGAAACTCGTCATCGGAGCAGCCCTTGGGGAAGCCGTTATAGCCCATGGACAGAATTTTGTTGTCCTGACTTACAATGCAGGCGCCGACCTGAGAGTTGGGGTCCTTTGAGCGCATTCCCGCACGGCGGGCAACGGCCATAAAGTACTCATCCCATGAGATGTAACCGTCTCTTTTTTTGGTAGCGGTTTCCGACATTTTTATTAATCCTCCCTTTTATAACCGGATAAAACGGATTTTGTTCTTTTAGGATAAAGCCCGGGTGCGGGAAACGGCATCCGGGCTTTGTTAAAAACGTAGTTTACTTACCAGACGCGTTTTCCTGCCTGGAAGCGGTACTGATAGTAGCCGGAATTAAGCTCGGTTATGATAACACCGGTGCTTGAGGAGCCGGAGTGAATGAACTGTCCGTTTCCTAAGTAAATTCCGACGTGGTTAATGTAGCTTGATGAGCTGCCGAAGCAGAGAATGTCTCCGGGCAGAAGCTCGTCCTTGGACCAGACATAGCTTCCGGAGGAGGTGTAGATATTGTGGGCAACACGCTCAACGCTGTAGCCGTTAAGACTCATAACGTATCCGACAAAGCCGCTGCAGTCAAAGCCGGAGGGGCTCATTCCGCCCCATACATAGGGGCAGCCCAGATACTGCATTGCGGTTTCAGTGATTTTTTCGCCTATGGTCTTTGAGGTGTCATTTGATAAAACCGTGTAGTAGGGTCCGTCACCGCTGACCTGATCAGAGTCCGAAAGATAGCTTACAAAGTCACTGCGGACATAGCCCTCCGTTCCGGATACAACGGTCCTGACCTTAAGCCAGTTTCCGGAAACTCCGGTAATATTGACCTTTGCGCCTTCTGCGAAGGTGAGAACCTGGGCATAATCCGTGCCCGGGCCTGAGCGAAGGCGTACAAAGGTGCCCTTTATGGAGGCCTCGGCTCCGTAATTGCCTATAAGGTTGTCTGCGTAGTTAACATAGCTTGCGGAGACATAGCCCTCGCTGCCGTTATAGGCAACCCTGTACCAGCCGTTTTCCTTGCTTTCGACAATGACGAAGGCACCGTTTGGAATAGTGCCCAGAATATTCGAGGATACGTTTGCCTGCTCCCTGAGATTGAGGGAGGAGGCGGTAACTGTGCCGCCGCCGATGCTGTCGGCGAAGGCCGTGACAGAGAGAATAAGTGTGCAGAGTATAAGTGCGGGGAAAATAAGAAAACGCTTTTTCATAAGGGGGGATGGCTTACTGCTGGGCGAGAGCCCTCTCAAGCCATATAGAAGCAATGTCCATTGCTTCCCAGAGACCCTCCTTCTCGGATTTCTTTACAACTCTGTCGCGTGTCTTGACCTCGGGGTCTGTCAGCTGGAGCTGAACTATGACCTTCTTGGCCAGCGTAATGTCCTCATAATCGTCCTTGGATACAATCTGAAGCATAATAATATACTTGTCCTGCATGCTGCCGTAATAGATAAGATTATCCTTGCGGCGAAGAGGATGACCCTTGTATTCAAGAGGAATTTTTGTTTCTTCAGCCATAATAACATCCTTCCCATAATATTAGATATTAGCAATTATAAGGCCAATTGCATACAAAATGTATATTTTTTGCGGAAGGATATGGTGGCAAAGCCCGGTGAAACGGGGTAAAAAGGCCGAAAAACAGCATATATTGATGATGGCCATATTACAAAGCGGAATATGTGGTGGTTGGAAAAATAATTAAAAAATTTAAAGTTTTTCCTGTTTTTCTCTGTTTTTGCCTCTTTTTTTCCCGAAAATATAAAAGGCAGGGGGGCAAAAATGCCCTCTGCCTTGAAAAACTTATTAAAGCTTGCGATGAAGCTTATGCGATAGCGGCGGTGATGATGGCCATCTTGTAAACCTCTTCTGCGTTGCAGCCGCGGGAAAGGTCGTTGATGGGAGCATTCAGACCGAGAAGGATGGGGCCGTATGCCTCGAAGCCGCCGAGACGTGCGGCAATCTTGTAGCCGATGTTACCGGAGGTAACGTCGGGGAAGATGAAGGTGTTGGCGTTGCCGGCAACAGGAGAGCCGGGGAACTTGCGCTGGCCGACCTCGGGGTTGACAGCGGCGTCAAACTGCATTTCGCCATCGCAGGGGTAGGGGATGATTTCCTTTGCACGGGCAGCGGCATTGGCCATCTTGGTGACCTCGTCGTCCTTTGCGGAGCCCTTGGTGGAGAAGGAAAGGAAAGCGATTTTGGGGTCGATGCCGAAGTTGACGGCCATAGCGGCGGTCTCCTGGGCAATCTCAATCATATTGTCCTCGGTGGGGTGAATGTTAACAGCGCAGTCGCCCATTGCGAGAAGCTCCTGCTGACCGTCCTTGCCGTCTCTTGCGAGAATGAAGCAGGAAGAAACGATGGTGGAGCCGGGCTTGGTCTTGATGAGCTGGAGAGCGGGACGAATGGTATCTGCGGTGGAGTAGGTTGCGCCGCCGAGGAGGCAGTCTGCAAGGCCCATCTTTACGAGCATGGTGCCGAAGTAGTTGCTGGACATGAGGTTCTTGCGGCAGTCCTCTGCGGACATCTTGCCCTTGCGGAGCTCAACCATCTTCTCGACCATTGCATCCATTCCCTCGTAGGTCTCGGGGTCGATAATCTGTGCGCCGGAGATATCGTAGCCGTCCTTGGCTGCGGCAGCCTTTACATCGTCGACATTGCCGACAAGAATAACGCCCATGAGGCCCTCTTTGGTGAGGCGCTCAGCAGCGGAAAGGATGCGGTAATCGACGCCCTCGGGCAGAACGCAGGTCTTGGGGCTTGCCTTAAGCTGTGCTTTCAGCTTGTTGAACATAATTATCCTCCAATTTCATAAGCGGGCACCGGCCTGACCGGCCCTGCTCTTTGTATATTTATTAACTGTCTTATTTTAGCACTATTATAAAATATGTCAAGTAAACAATTCCTTTCCTCGGGGGAAAAGGCCTTCTTCTCTCAGCCCCAGCTTATGGGGGACTCGTAGTCGGCGATGGCGATGTAGGTGTTTCCTATGCCCATAAGGAGGGTTTCGCCGTCCTCGGTGTAAAAATGAAGGGGTGAGGTCTCATCGGCAACATCCCATGTGATGGGAATGATTTTTCCGCCGTTTAGGTAATAGCCTCTTCCGCCCTCAAGCCAGTTGATTTCCTGGTAGCCCCAGCCGTTCATGTATACGTCGGAGAGCATGACGATGACATTGGTAAAGGCCTCGGGCTCCCCTGTTGCGCCGTCAATCATGGATTTTCCGTACTGGTTGAAGACATATTTGTCAAGGGCCTCGTCATAGACCATTGCCGTATCCTTTCTTGAGTAGTCAACAAAGGTAAGGTCAATTCGAAGGGCCGATTCTCCGCCCTCGGGGGTGCCGTCGGGGGTAAAGCGCAGGCAGTAGTCCTTATTGGGGTCTGCTTCGAGATTAAAGCCCTCACTGAGGGCCTTTTCCGCAAGACCCTCACCCTTAACGAAAAGGGTGTCCTCGTAGGGGTAGTTTGCCTTCATTCTGTCCTTTGACCTGTAGGCAAAGTAGTCATCACCGCCGGAGGTGACGTTAAGGCCCTTTATTCCCTTCTGCCACATATCGTTATATACGCAGTCGGCCATGCCCGCATGGCAAAGAATTGCGTCATACTGTCTTGCAATGGCGGTGAACATATATCTGTTGCTTCTGACAGAGCCGATGTCCGGACATTTTGAAGGGTCTGTGTAAAGGGCGAGGCAGCGTATAATGGAGCCGTTAACAAACATCTCCATAAGGATATCCGCATTGTTTGTTCCGACGTGTGGAAGGGCGTGGTCAAGATTGTTAATGGGAATTGCGTAGATTCTTGTGGAAAGGGGAGACTCTATTTCCACTCCCGTTAAGGGATTGGTGTATACAGGCTCCGGCTCGGGAGTAATCTCGGGCTCCGGCTCGGGGGTAGGCTCGGGGGTGGGCTCCGGAGTTGCCTCGGGAGCTTCCTCGGGGGTGGGCTCGGGAGTTTCCTCCGGGGTGGGTGCGGGAGACGGCTCTTCGGAAACAGAGGGAGCCTCTGCTTCTGCGGGGGCTTCGGTCTTTGTTCCGCAGGCGGACAGAAGAATGCAAAGGATAAGTATAAAAGCCGATAGTTTTTTCATAATAATTCTCCTTCCGGGATTATTCGGTCAGGGACTGGGGGTTGCGGCCTTTTCACGCTTTGCCGAAATGGCTCCTTTGACCTTTTTGTGAAGATAAGCATAGAGAAGGCCCACTGCAACGGAGAAGAGGGCAACGGCTGTCTTCCAGATTTTGTCCGAGGTGAAATCATGAACGGCGCCGTAGCCGAAGAGCTGAACATTGACGATGTCGACA
>JAKSPP010000043.1 GCA_024404735.1 Oscillospiraceae bacterium
AGCCTCTGCTGTCTCAAGGCTGGAGGCACTTCCTATTTTGTTGCCCAGGACCTCGGATGATGAACATCCGACAACAAGAATCTGTCCGGGCCTTAATTTTGCCTTTCCGCAGAGCTCCTCTGCGGCAGCCTCGGCCTGAGAAGTCAATTCTTCAAACATAATACTCTCCTTTAAGCACTTGTTTTCCTCTTTTGGGTATATTATAGCACAGCGGATGGACAAGTAAAAGATTTTTTATAAAGGTGCTCCCCTCCGGGAGATTAAAAGGGCCTTCTTCAAACAACAAAGGACTCTGTTTTTAAGCCTTTAGGGCAAACAGTGTCCTTTGTGTTTATATATAATTATGCAGTACGGGATTTATGTCTCAGAGCTTTTGTACCCGGAAGGAGCCTTGAGGTTTCCAGCATATACTGTCTGTAGGCCGGTCTTCTTTCAAGCTGTCTTTTTTCCATAAGGGGTATGGATACAACATTGAAAAGAACCATTACGGAAATAAAGCCTATTCCGTATTTTATATTCTGAGGAGCAAAAGGAAGCATAGCAAAAAATACTCCCGTCCAGAAGAGTATTTCTCCCAGATAATTGGGATGGCGGGTGTATTTCCACAGCCCGATATTGCAGACCTCACCCCTCGACTCGCTTCTCAGAAACTCGTGAATCTGTCTGTCGGCAAAATATTCAAGGGAAATGCCCAGAAGCATTATAAGAATTCCCGGAAGAACAAGGATATTAAGAGAGCATTCCGTCAGGGCAAAAATCGGAAGCATTCCGGCAAATACTATCAGCGTAGGCATATAGTGGATACCGAAGAAATTGACTAAGGGCCAGAAAATACGGGGCGTTTCATTGCGGTACTTTCTGTATCTCCAGTCCTCATATGAGAAATCCGAAAAAACCGTAATCCAGTTTGCCGTCAGGCGGATACCCCAGACAAGGAAAACCGCAAGGAAGAGCATATGCATTCGGCCTATGGATTTATTCTCCGCAAAAAGACAGGCAACCATAACCATTGGGGTTAGCGACCAGTAGGCATCGTAAACACTGGAATTACGGAAAATAACGGAAAAGATAAACACGACAACCGTTGCGACGGTATCGAAAATAAAATATCTCGGGATAACTTCACCGATATTTCTGCAGGCAAAATAGCCTATGATAAAAGACAGAATATATATTCCGAGAATGATAGCAAGATCACGCTGCTTTTTCATTTGTTAAAACATCTCCAATCTGCACTCATTATAACAGATTCGGCATAAATGTCAAACATAAGGGAAGGACGCCCATGTCCGACAATGAGACACAGCGTCCTTTTATTGAATGGAAAGCAAGCTTTTCTATGGCTTTACTGCCTGCTCATAAGCTTTATATAAAGCTTTCTTATTCCGCATTTCCAGCAAAGAAGCATACCCATAACAGCACCGAAGACGGCCTGAAGAATCTGGAAGGGCAGCTTTACTATTGCATATTCGGGAGTGCTGTAAATGAAGGCTCTTCCCAGTGAGTAGCCCACAACCATAATGACAGCGCCAATTATAACGCCGATAAGGGAGGATAACAGGGGCTTATCCTTAATAAGCCTTCTTGTACACAGCGAAATAACAACAGCCTGAAGTCCGTGGGTAACGAGGGAAACAAACATAGGAGTCGGATAGAAGAAAAGGTCACCGAGAAAAGCGCCGATTCCTCCCACAACAAAGGCAAGAGCGGGATTTAATATTATGGCCGCAAGGCATATTACAACATCATTGAGGTACATATGCCCACCCGGAACCGGAACGCCGAAGGAGCTGAGAGCAACATTCATAGCCATAAGAACAGCCGTCACGGTAATTTCAAGGGTTGAAAAGCCATGCTTTTTATTTTCCATTTTGTGAAAACCTTCTTTCAAAGAAACTGAAGGTATTATACACTGATTTTGGCATTAAAAAAATAGCCAATTTTGTAATATTTTAAGTGGACAGATTACAGAAACAAGTCACAGTGGTTATTATAGCTGCTCTTTAATTCAGCCTTTTCCCGGTGTGCATAAAAAAAGGAAAGCCCCATTTTTACGGAGCTTTCCCTTTTTCAGAAGAAGAAATCACTTCTCGTAGCTGTCAAGAAGTCTCTTCATAATCTCTGCGTATGCGTCCTCAACGCCGCCTAAATCTCTGCGGAAGCGGTCCTTGTCAAGCTTCTCACCTGTCTTGCTGTCCCAGAGTCTGCAGGTATCGGGGCTAATCTCGTCGGCGAGGATAATTGTGCCGTCGCAGGTCTTGCCGAATTCAAGCTTGAAGTCAACAAGAGTAACTCCGCAGGAAGCCCAGAATGCCTTTAATACTTCGTTAACCTTGAAGGAGTACTTCTCGATAAGTGCAATCTCTTCCTTGGTTGCAAGCTTAAGGGCAATTGCATGTCTTGTGTTGAGAAGAGGATCTCCGAGATCATCGTTCTTGTAGGAGAACTCAATTGTGGGCTCATCAAATACGATGCCCTCTTCAACGCCGTAGCGCTTTGCGAAAGAGCCGGCGGAAATATTTCTGATGATAACCTCAAGGGGAACAATGCTGACCTTCTTTACGAGAGTCTCTCTCTCGCTGAGCTCCTCAATGAAGTGAGTGGGTACGCCTTCCTTTGCAAGCTTCTGCATAAGAAGATTGCTCATACGGTTGTTGATAACGCCCTTACCGACAATAGTTCCCTTCTTGAGACCGTTAAAAGCGGTTGCATCGTCCTTGTAATCTACAATGAGCTTTTCGGGCTCATCTGTTGCGTAAACCTTTTTTGCTTTTCCTTCGTATAACTGATTCAGCTTTTCCATGATAATTAATATCTCCTTTTATTATTTTTCCAGCTGTATCTGTAGTATTCAAGAACTCTTGCGTCGGCGGGCCTTTAATTGAACTGCATACCGGTTCGGAAGGGAGTTCAAGAGATAATGATGGAATAAAAAAAGCCGAAGTCATGCGCCAGACCTTCCACAACTGCAATGTTTATGGGCAAGGGGCTGACTTCCCGGCTATTTTTCAGTATAGCAGATACTTCTGTGAAAGTCAACACTCCCGACAGATTAAAGTATGTGCCGCAGAAAGCTAAAAGAATCAAACTGATTTTATTATTTTTTATTTATTTATTTTTTATTTATTTATTTTTTATTAATTATTTATTTATATATATACTTACTTAATTTATCTTCTTTTTTCTTTTTTTCTTTTAACTTATCTTCTTTTAACTTATCTTTTTTTATCTTATCTTTTTTTATCTTTACTTATCTTATTTTTACTTATCTTATCTTTACTTTTAGTTATTTTTTATGCGAACGCATGCAATGGTATGGGAGATATGCAGAAGTATCCGGATAAGCGATGCGGTTATCCGGGGATGGACAAGAAGGATTCTGCGGTGGTGGACATTACCTTGCGGCGCAGATTGGTAGCGGAGCGTCCAAGCGGCAATCTTTGCCGGGGCTTTGTATATTGCCCTTATTATAATCTGCCGATTATCCAGCCGTCAAGGAAGCCCATCTGGCGTGGAGTGTGAAACCAATGCTCACCGTTTTTCATAACCGTAAGTGTTGCCCTTGCGCCCTTACAGAAGGCGGAGACTGTTTCATAATCGCTTATATTATCATTTTCTCCGCAGAGAACATCGGTGGAAACAAACCACAGGGGGGTGTTTTCCCTGACATACTCAAGATATTCCCACGAAAGAGTCTCGCCTGAGGCTGCAACAATTGTTTTCTTCTCCCGCAGGCCATCCTCGGTTTCACCGGCATTTTCAAGCATATCCAGAATAAGCTTCTCCATATCCACAATGGGAGAAATGAAAAACGCTCTTTACCTATCCTTTCTTCCGGAAAAAGCGCAGAGGGAAAAATAAGCGCCTATGCTGGTTGCGCTGAGAATAATCTCATCGGAGTCACCCGATGCCTCCTTCAGAAGTGCGGGGAATTCTTCCCTTGCCTCCCACGGAGTTTTGGATTTATAGTCAAGGCCCACTACATCGTAATCGGGAAAAAGAGCCTTATAATGCTCTGCCTCGGAGGGGCTTCCGCCCTTTCCGTGTATATAAACAACTGTTTTTTTCATATTTTCTCCTTATCTGAGGGTTTTTAAGTACTCCTTCTGCTCCGGAGTAATGCGATAGCTCTCCCTTGCCTTCTGAATGGCTTTATTATGTGACCAGTCATCAAGGGCGTGGTTTTCAATAAAGGGTATAGTGGCCTCATACTGCTTGGCAAGGGCAGTTGCGAAAAACCAGGCCTTCATCATATTCACATAATACTCCTCGGAGCGTATTACGCTGACCCACTCAAGATACCGGGGGGAAAATGCATCATCCAGGAAAAAACTCATAAGCATTTCGATACCGAAGCGTATAGTGAAGGCTTCCTTTGATGACATCCAGCGCTTAATATCCTCAATGAGGCGGGGACGATTTTTCCCAAAGGCCTTTTTGGGGGATATCAAATCGCAGCTTGCCCAGTTGTCTATGTACGGAAGAAGGGCATCAAGGCGGGAGATAACCTCATCGTAGTCGGGCAGCCCGGATACTATAAAGCCGTGGAGATTAATCTCGTCATAATATTTATGGGGAAGGTCACTTAAAAAAGCCTCATAGTCTCCGCTTTTATAGATTTCCTTTGCAAGAGTGCGAAGCGCAGGCGTTCTGACGCCTATTATGTTTTCCTCTTTAAGGCCGGGAGTCAGCTTAAGCTGAAACTCCGCATATTTTTCATCGCGGAAGGCAAAAAGCCTTCCGCGTATTTCATCCGGTGTCATTTTATACCTCAGTGCATCGGGCAGTGGTGAGCCTCGCCTATTCCGAGACCTTCGCGCTTCTCTGCCCTGACAAGAATCATTTCGGCGGCAACGGAAACGGCTATTTCCTCGGGAGTAACGGCCTTAATGGAGAGACCGATGGGGGTGTGAACACTGGCGAGAGTTTCCTCATCGGCGCCTGCCTCACGGAGCTTTGCGTTAATTGCGGCGGTCTTTTTCTTTGAGCCGATTACACCGATGTAAGCAGCGCCCGTATTAAGGACGGCCTTTTCGCACTCGTAATCGTAGCTGTGTCCGTTTGTCATAATGACGATGTAATCATTTTCCCCGAAGGAAAGATGCTTTTCTATTTCCTCATAGGGCCTGCAGATTGTTTCGGAAGCCGTGGGGAAACGGGCGGGGTTAGAGTACTCCTCCCTGCAATCGTATATTACGGGGCTGAAGCCCACAGATGCAAGAATTGGGCATAGAGCGGCGGAAATATGGCCACCGCCGAAAATTATGGCTCTCTCCTTGCGGGGAAGGCAATAATAAAAGCCATCCTCCGTTCTTATGATTTCGCCGTTTCCGGGAACGGAAGCATCGGAAACGATTTTTACGGCATCACCCGTAAGAGGGAAAAAGACATATGCGCCCTCGCCCTCCTCACAGGCCCTTTTGCCCTCTGCTGCGGCAGCGGCAAAGGCTTCGGAGGTACCGGGGATGTATGTGAAGGCAACGGTAACATCGCCGCCGCAGGCCATACCGATGCTTCCGGGGACAGAGGAATCCGTTTTCAGAGCATAGTCAACGACCTCGCTTCGCTCCTCCGAGATGAGCCTTATTGCTCTTTCCTCTGCAAGAAGCTCAACCCTTCCGCCGCCTATTGTGCCTGTTATTCTGCCTCTCTCACCCACGAGCATACAGCTGCCCGCCTTTCTGGGAGAGGAATCGGCATTGCCTATAATCGTTACAATACAAAGACTGTTTTTCTTTTCAAGCTCATAAAGAGACTGAGAGAGTATAGTTTTCATAAAGGGAGTCCCTTTCCGAAATTCATGGCCGGGGTACTGAAATAATTCAAAAACGGCCGATTATTATAGCCTGATTATAGCAGAAAACGCAGGGCATTGCAATGCCCTGCGCTCATAACATATATTTTACTCCCCATCGTCATTCATAACAATGGCATTTTCCCGAAGAAAATCACACCAGATGTAATAGCACTTTGCAAGGAGGTGCGTTCCGTCGCCTGTATACTCATCCGCAAGGTTACCCTCCTCATCATCGAAGACAGTATTTACATCAAGATAGAAGACATGCTCATTATCCGCATATGCGGAAAGATAGCCGTTATACTCGTTTATTCTGTCGTTGTTAAAGGTCTTGTCGCTGACTGTTCTTGCCCTGTTAACGTGGAGATTGGACTGTATGTAAATAATTGCATCGGGCTTCTTTTCACGGATAAGCTCAATGAGCTTTCCGAAGGTCTTGACATTGTTTTCCATTATACCGGGAAGCTCATTTATTCCCAGCATAATATAAATCTTGCCGAAATTGCCCTTCTCGAGAAGAGTACTCAAAAGGTTGTTGCCGTAGGTACGGACAAAGAGATATGCCCCGAGAGCACCCTCTGCAGAGAGACTGGGATTGCAGAAGTAATAGGCATTCTGAAAATCTCCGTAATTTGAAAGGCCCGAGGTTCTTGAGTCGCCTATAAAAAGGGCATCGTCAAAATAACTGTCGTCAACGCTTGTCATAATGAAGGGGGGCTTCTCCTCCTCGGGCTCTGTTTCGGTTTCGGGCTCGGGCTCCGTCTTTGTCTCTGTTTCCGTGGCTGCAGCTTCCTCCCCGGGAATATCCACGGAGGGCTTCTCTTCGGAAGAGGGGGCCTTATCAGCGGGCTCAGTTATGTCATAGGGTGCCGGAATTTCGGCTGATTCATTTGAGGAGGGCAGAGCCCCGGCTTCCGATGACGCCTCATAAGAAACAGGAAGCTTTCCCGAAGCATCGCTTTCGGGAGCGGGAGAAAAAGCAAGCTTATATATGCCGAAAAGGGCAGCGGATACAAGAAGAATAATCAGAAAAGAATAATTTTTAAGTGCTTTCATATTTAATCCTCTCAGAACTGGAAGTACATAAAGGGGTCACTCATTCCCCTGTATATGCACCACAGCGAAAACCAGAATACACCCACCGCAAGGAAGGAAAACACCGCACTTCCCTTAAACCTTTTATAGAGCCTTGAAGGTATTTCCGTGCAGAAGAGAAGGCCCAGTACAAAAACAACAAAAATACCCTTTCCGAACTGCAGGTAGTCACCCGCAAAAATATGCCCTCCGACATCCTTTCCTATAAGTCTTGCAAGATACAGGGGGATGTCCCTTGCCCTTTCAAGAGCAAAAAGAAGCCAGCTCAGGGGAATAAGGATAATCATATAGATATGGCCCAGCAGCCTGTATTTCTCCGTAAAGCCGCGAAGGACAAACTTTTCAAAAAGGATTATTATACACAAAAGAGCACCCCAGAGGATGTAATTAAGCCCGGCACCGTGCCATATGCCAGTTAAAAGCCACACCGCCGCCGTTGAAAGGAGCATTCTCCCCTTTCCATTACGGCTTCCGCCCAGAGGGATATAGACATAGTCACGAAACCAGCTTCCCAGAGTAATATGCCATCTGCGCCAGAAATCCGTCATAGTGCAGGCGACATAGGGGCTGCGGAAGTTTTCGGGGACAGAGATGCCGAGGATTTCGCCAAGCCCCATAGCCATAAGGGAATAGCCCCAGAAATCAAGATAAAGCTGAATACTGAAGGCAATAATACCCATCCACGCAAGAGGCGTTGAGATGCTGTCATAGCCTATTTTGCCGATTTCATTCCAGATTACTCCGATTTTATCGGCTAAGATAACCTTTATTCCGAGGCCGAAGGCAAAAAGGCGAAGTCCGTCATTGAGATTCCGAAGGCCCGTCTTCGGGGATTTAAGCTCCGGTGAGAGCTCATCAAAGCGGGCAATGGGGCCCGAAATAAGCTTCGGAAACATACAGATGTAGGAGGCAAATTCCATTATACTGCAGCATGCGGGAATTTTGCCCCTGTAAACATCGCAGACATAGGAAATTGCGGAGAAGGTATAAAAGCTTATTCCGAGGGGCAGGACTATACTCGAAGGTCCCGACACGGATTTTCCCGGAAATATACTGTTAAGGATAAAGCCAAGGTACTTAAAGGAAAAAAGGAAAATAAGGTCTGTTATAACCGCTGCCAGCATAACCCCTTTGCGGGAATTTCTTTTTGCCTCCATAATGAGACCCGCAAAGAAATTAATGATGACCGAAAGAAGCAGCAGCAGAATGCTTAAGGGCTCATGATAGGTCCCGTATGCGTAAAAGCCGATGCTTCCCAGAAAAAGCCAGATTTTTCTGCTGCGCTGCGGGAAAAGATAATAGACAAGCAGAAATGCAGGCAGAAAATATATAATAAACGCAAAGCTTGAAAATGCCATGCCATCCCCCGAAAATAATAAGTAAAAACAATATATTATATCCCATTGCCGGGAAAAATACAAATATTTTCTGCAACTTAAAAACAATGCAATAGCTTTATACACGTCAAAAGGCCTCCCCCGAAAAATCGGTGGAGGCCTCGGATACTGTTTTTATTATTTACGGGCATATATCAGCCCTTTGCGATTACCGGGCTTGAAACAAGCTCCCAGGAGTCCATTGAAAGAACAAATATATTGTTATCTCCCACTATATAGAGATAATCCCCGATATAAAGGGAGCGGGACTGCCAGTAATAATCACCCAGTTCAACATGGGCAAGGCTCTTAAAACCGCCTTCTTCGTCATAGGAGAAGACATAGTAGTCACCGTCGCCTGCAAAGGAGATAATATTCTTTTCTCCGTCAACAAGGAAGCCCTTGACATCATACATGGCGCTTGAATAATAGCAGCCGTCTATAAGATATGTATTTTCGGCGGTGACATTTGCCCTGTCGGAGACATCAAACATAACAAGCTTAAGACAGCCCCTTCTGCCTGTTTTCTCATCGGCCTCGAAGCCGGCGCCGAAGAGTCTGTTTTCATTCCAGGAGTGGAGATAATCGGAGAAGCCGCTTATCTTAAGGGCAGAGAGGACTTTGGGAGAGGTGGGGTCGGAGCAGTCAACTGCGAAGAGAGGGTCAATCTGCCTGAAGGTGCAGAAATAGGCAATGTTTCCGTCAAAGCGGGCGGAATAAACCGTCTCATCCTCACCGAGCCTGTCGACCTTTCCGAGAAGCTGCATTCCCTCCGAGAGAATATAGAGACCCGAATAGGACTCGGAGCTTGAAGAGCTCCAGTCGTAATTGCAGAAACCGTACTCCTCATCATCGTAACGCTTGTATTTTGTTCCCTGAGAGGTGGTTACAATGCGGAGCCTGCCCTCGTACTCATCCATGGAGAAGCGGTCATCAAGCCTACCGGGGACAGCTGCATCGCCGGTCATCTCAAGGGTATCCAGAGCAAAGCGACAGATATAGGTTTCATAATCCTCGCTTATTTCCGTAACCTTATAAACAGACTCGGGGGGAAGCCCTGTTTCCGTCATCCTCCACTCACTTGCGGAGATATAGAGATTGTTAAGGCTCATATAGATATCGTCGCTGCGGCCCAGATAAGCGGTGGAATTCACCTCACCGGGAGCAGCTGTTCCGTAGGAAGAAACTACGGTGTAGCTCTGACAGCTTCTGTCGGGAAGAATGTAAATATCCTCAAGGGGCATTACGCAATACTCACCGCTTTTATAGATATGGGGCATATATGTATCGACATCGTCCTCATCGCAGTCCCATACATTATATCCCGTAATTACGTAGATTCTGCCGTCAAGAAGGCGGGAGGATTTATAAATACCGTCCTGCTTTACCGTCTCCTTTACGGAAGGGGCGGTCTTGCGGGAAATATCCACATAATCTATTATGGTTACACTTTCGTTTTTGTAATTGTATTTGCCGTTTACTTCCGTCTCCTCAACGCCCGAATAACGGGAGATTATAACGGCGGTATCTCCGCAAAGAAAAAGCTCAGCCGGCTCCTTGTATACAGAGGAATAGCTGTATCCCTCGCCGTATTTTTTGCCGTTGTCACTGTAATGGCTTCTGCCTATTATGATATTGGAAAGCTGCACAGTGTACTCACCGTCTGCCTTGAATATGGCAAGCTCATTATCGTTAAGGACATAGATAAACTCACCGTCTGTTTTGACAACATCGGCCTCATCAATGCCTTTTACCTGAACATTGGTACCGGAATAGTCGGGGGCGCCGTAACCTCCTGCCCCTCCTATTTCCGAAGCACTGCCATCCGTAAAAGCCTCGTCTTTCATTCCGGAGTTTACGGTAGGAGCGGTCATAATCTCGGCCTCCTCCATAACCATTCCTCCGTAGCCTGCGGAATATCCGCCTCTGTAGCTTATTACAGAGAGAATGTCGTCTTTGCTTTCGGGGTGACGGGCAGAAAGAAGGGGCGTTACATCATTTACGTTCTTTTCCCCCTTACTGTCGGTCTTATCGGTTTTATTACCGGAATTCTCCGTTTTTGTACTGCCTTTATCGCTGTCTTTTGGGCTTTTCCCTCCGCAGGCACAGAGAGAAAGAAGCATAATAAGTGCAAGAACAAGTGCAATAAATTTCTTCATTATTTTTTCCTCCTTTTATGGAAGCTTATGTCTGTTTGACGAAAAATACTCCGTATTGTTCCTGAATCTCTCAACAAATTACACGAAAAAAAGAATTGTAAAATATGTATTGCCATATTATTTGATTTAGTATATAATATTTTGCTACTTTATGATTGGGAGTTTTATTATATGATAGAATTTGATGAATACAAGGTAAAGCTGAACGCACTGCGCCCTACTCTCGGTGACCTTAAGGTTTCCCTTAAGCTTGACGACGCCTCGGCCGAGCTTGAGACCCTTGTTGCCGAAACCGAACGCGAGGGCTTCTGGAACGATGTTGACGCCGTTTCCAGAAATCAGAAGCGCACAAAGCAGCTTAACAATAAAATAAACGGCTTTAACAAGCTGGAAAGCACCTGGGACGACCTTTTCACCATATGCGAAATGGCAATTGAGGAGAATGACGCAAGCATGCTCCCCGAGCTTGAGGAGGGCTTTGCGGACTTTGAGGCAAAGCTTGAGGAAACAAAGCA
>JAKSPP010000044.1 GCA_024404735.1 Oscillospiraceae bacterium
AGGCGTAACGGGCTTTGTAGGAGGTACAGGGGCAGGTGCCTTCTGAACGACCCCGGAATTAACCGGGGGGATAACAGGTGCGGGATTATTATTTGCAGCAGGCGTGAGGCATGCACCGCATCCCGGACAGAAGGCGGCATTTTCATTGGTTAATGCTCTTCCGCATTTAGAACAGAATTTTGCCATTTTTTGCTATCCTTTCAATGGTTTTCGGCTTACGGGGATTATTAATTAAGCTCGCTGTAACGCATAAGAATTGTTGCAACCTCGGCTCTGGTTGCGGTGCCTCCGGGGGCGAGAACGGTATCGGAGCGCCCCTTCATAAGGCCCTCGGAAACAGCCCAGCAAAGCGCATCCTTTGCCCAGGGGCTGATGCTGCCCTCGTCCTCATAGGCGCTGAAGTCATAGCTTCCACCCGGCTTTCCTGCATAACGCCAGAGCATTGTTATCATCTGCTCACGGGTAATATCCGCACCGCCGTTTGAGCCGTCGGAAATGCCGTTTTCAATTGTCCATTCCATGCCCTTTGTATACCAGTATTCACCGCCGGAGGTATCAACTCCGTCAAGACGGGCAAGAACCGTCATCAGCATGTATCTGGTCATATTCATTCCGGGCTGGAACTGGGTTTCGCTTACGCCGGAAAACAGCTTGTTTTCGTAGGCAAAGCGGACTGCATTTTCTGCCCAGTGCCCTTCAACATCAACGAAGGGAAGCTCTGCGGGCTTTTCACTGACAGAGGGCTTGTTCTCGGGGTTCTTTTCGGACTTCTGCTCTTCTGCGGCAGGCTCATCTTCCTCTTCGGGGGCGTTGGACTCTTCCGGCTCTGAGGCTTTTTCGAAGGAGGGCTTCACTTCATCCTCGTCTTCATCCTCGTCCTCGTCTGCATCTTCCTTGTCATCCTTGTTCTTATCGGACTTTTTGTCGTCTTTTTTGGACATGGATATAGATATGGAGCTCTCCTTATCCGGGAATATTTTTTCCTTCAGAGAATCAAGGACAAAATACCCGTTTAAGAGGCAGAAAATAAAGGAACCGATTAGAAGAAGTAATATTACGATGATGGCAATGGGAATAATGATTTTGCTCTTCTTTCCCTTTGTCTTTTTCTGTTTTTCGGGCTTTCCGGGCACAGCTGCGGGAGTTGCGGGAGATACGGGAACCGCGGGAGATGTATGCGCATTTGTCCCGGCAGGTGCCTGAGCAGGTGCGGGGGAGACTGCGGGCGCAGGTGCGGGCTTCATAGCTTCCGTTAAGGGAAGCTTTGCACCGCATTCGGTACAGAAGGTGGCCCCTTCCTTTTTTATGGGGCAGCCGCATTTACTGCAGAATTTTGCCATATTATCAGCAACCTTTCAAGTTTTGTGAAATCGGCCGGCTTAATCATAAGCAAACCGATAATATTTATTTCGAAACTTAATTATAGCACTTTATTTCGCTGTTGTAAAGAATTCGGAAGGCCCGGATGTAAGCAAATTTGCGCATTTCCGTTTCAGAAAACAAATTATCATTTTATGTCAGTTTATGATTGAAATAACAGGGAAATCAATATATTATAATATCAACCGATGCGCTGAAAAAATATCTACAATAAGAGGAGGAGCATTATGGCGGAAATAATACAGATTGATAAGAATACATGGCGGTTTGAAGATGGCTTTGTCCGCTTTTTCCTACTTGAGGGAGAGGAAAGGGCAGTGCTTATTGACAGCGGAGTAAGCTGCCCCGATGCTTTTTCCCTTGCTTGCAGCCTTACGGATAAGCCTGTGTTTTTGCTTAATACCCATGGAGACATGGACCACACCTCCGGAACAGGCGGATTTAAGGATATATATATCCATCCCTGTGATTATGAAGACGGAAAAATTTCGGAAAAATATCCCGGCACTTCACTTGTCCCGCTTAAGGACGGAGAGGTACCGGATTTAGGCGGAAGACCTCTTAAAATAATCCACATCCCGGGACATACAAGGGGAAGTGTTGCCGTCCTTGATGTGACAAAACGGGTGCTCTATTCCGGCGACTCCGTTCAGAAGGGACATATCTATATGTTCGGCCCCGGCCGCAGCCCCGGGGATTACGGAAGGTCTCTTGATAAGCTTATCGCCATGAAGGACGGGTATGATGTTATCTATGCTTCCCATGATCGGTGTGCACTGCCCTGTGGCTATGCCGAAAAGGTTAAAGCGGCGTGGGAAAAAACTATAAGCGGTGAAGCCTCCTATGAGACGGCCGATATGTTCGGAAATAAAATAAAGTCGTACACCCTTGAAGACTGCGGATTTTTTATGGGGATGTAATTTGCTCCCCGCAATCCTTGACAGACCGTAATCGGGGTGTTATACTGAAGAAAACCAAAAATTGTGTTTCCGAGTCGAGGTTACCTAAGGCGTATGCTATGGTGCCCGACCGTTCCCGTGATTCTTTTCCCGGGAACCTGAGTTATGCCGGAAACGGCATGGCTTTCCGTGTTTGAGAAGGGGACTGTTGCATGCAGGACAGGCCGATAGGCTTGTCCGCCGATATGCTATATTCAAAGCAGACTGCCCTTCAGGGATGGTCTGCTTTTTCTTTCAAAAGAAAAAGGCCGGGATTAGGCCCCCGACCTCTTTCTATAAAGGGAGAACACCGTTATCGGCGTGCCCCGCAATCACTATGATAACGGTTTTCTTCCGAAAAATCAAGCTAAAGGAGAAAACTATGAAAAAAACCATTACAGCACTTGTCCTCACCATTGTTATGCTGCTTTCTCTCTGCGCCTGCGGGCAGAAGGAAGCATCCACCGCCCCCGCCTCCTCCGAAAACGGACAGACTGCGGATAGCACCGAGCCTGCCAAAGAACCGACCTCTTCCGCAAATGCCGATACCTCCGCAGAAGCCGAACAGAAACCCGCAGAGGAAGAAAAACCGGTTGAGCTTATCGTGTTTGCCGCAGCCTCCCTGACAGAAACTCTCACAGAGCTCGGAAACCGTTATATGGAAGAGAATAAAAATGTAACTGTTATTTTTAACTTCGATTCCTCCGGAACCCTGATAACTCAGATTCAGGAAGGCGCAGAGGTTGACATTTTCATTTCCGCAGGTCAGAAGCAGATGAACCGGCTTGACATCTCCGCCTCCTCGGAGGTAAATGTCGACGGCCTTGATTTCGTTATGCCCGATACCCGCTTCAATATCCTTGAGAACAAGGTTGCTCTTGCAGTACCCGACGGAAACCCTGCGGGCATCGAATCCTATGACAATCTGATTGCCCGCCTTAAGGAAGGCAATATTATGCTGGCTATGGGTAATTCCGATGTTCCCGTGGGACAGTATACTCAGAAAATTCTGAAGTATTTTGAACTGGATGAAGAAGAACTTGCCACATCCGGAGTAATTACCTATGGCTCAAACGTCAAGGAGATTACAACGCAGCTTAAAGAGAATGCCGTAGACTGCGGAATTATCTATCAGACGGATGCCTTCTCTGCGGGGCTTACGGTTGTTGATACGGCAACCAAAGAAATGTGCGGTCAGGTTATCTACCCCGCTGCTGTTATTAATGCTTCAAGAAATGCAGATGTGGCAAAGGCGTTTCTGGAGTACCTCACCTCCGAGGATGCCGATGCTGTTTTCGAAAATGTCGGCTTCACACCTATTGGATAATCTCTTATATTGCAGCTGCCTGTTAACGGCGGGGCTTTTGCCCCGCCGTTTTTGCATACGCATATTTCTGCCTTATTTTCGCAATCGGTGAAGAGGGGGGGATTGCCCTGAAATTATGTGAACAGATTATAGGGAAGCTTTTTCCTTAAAAACAATTTTCCCTTGAAAGAAAACACAAGTTGTGGTATAATCTGTAAGCTTAAGGACTATATATGGTTTTTGTCATAAAAATAACCCTTAAATCAGCAGGGAGGTATAGCCTATGAAATGCCCGTTTTGCGGTTTTGCCGACAGCAAAGTCATTGATTCCCGACCCGCAGAAGACAGCATCCGTCGCAGAAGAGAATGTGTTGAGTGCGGAAAGAGATTTACAACCTATGAAATCGTTGAGCGTGTTCCTCTTATCGTTGTAAAGCGGGACGGCTCCCGTCAGGCCTTCGATAAGGAGAGAATAGTAAGAGGCGTAATCAAATCCTGTGAAAAGCGCCCTGTTACCCTTGCCCAGATTGAAGATATGGCAAATGAAATAGAGCAGAATCTCCGCGCAACCCTAGAGAGTGAAGTAAGCTCCGATAAAATCGGCGAAATGGTTATGGACGGCCTCAAGGACCTTGACGAGGTTGCCTATGTCCGTTTTGCATCTGTTTACCGCAGCTTCAAGGATATAAATACATTTATGGAGGAGCTTTCCAAGCTCCAGCAGGGAAAAACCGAATAAGAAACAGAGGAATTATAAATGCTTCATTATTTTGGAACCGACGGCTTCAGAGGCGAGGCCAATGTTGACTTAAACGTAATGCATGCATTCAAAATCGGCCGTTTTTTAGGCTGGTACTTCTCACAGAACGGTGAGAAATGCAATGTCGTTATAGGCAAGGACACCCGCCGCAGCAGCTATATGTACGAGTCGGCTCTTTCCGCAGGCTTAACTGCCTCCGGTGCCGACGCATACCTTCTCCACGTAACAACCACCCCCAGTGTTTCCTATATAACCCGTCTTGACCACTTTTCCTGCGGAATTATGATTTCCGCAAGCCACAATAAGTTTACGGATAACGGAATAAAGCTTATTAACGGCGACGGCGAAAAGATGGAGGATGAATTCCTCGAAAAGGTCGAGGCATATATTGACGGAATTACTCCCGAAATCCCCTTCGCAACAGGCGGAGAAATCGGAAGAACCATTGACTACGTCTCCGGAAGAAACAGATATATAGGCTATCTTATCGGACTTGCAGTCAACTCCTACAAGGGCATAAAGGTCGGACTTGACTGCGCCAACGGAAGTACATGGATGATTGCAAAGAGCGTTTTCGATGCCCTTGGTGCAGATACCTATGTCATTTCCAATACCCCCGACGGAACAAATGTCAACCTTAACTGCGGCTCAACCCATATGGAGACTCTCTGCGAAATGGTTAAGGAAAAGCATCTTGATATAGGCTTTGCCTTTGACGGAGATGCAGACCGCTGCCTTGCTGTAGATGAGCGCGGAAATGTAATCGACGGAGATATCATTCTTTATCTTTTCGCCCGCTACCTGAAGCTCCACGGTCAGATGGGCAACTCCAAGGTTGTAACAACGGTTATGTCCAATATAGGTCTTTACAAGGCCCTTGACAGACTTGATATAGGCTATGAGCAGACCCCCGTAGGAGATAAGTACGTCTATGAATGCATGAGAGACAACGGTCACCTTGTGGGTGGAGAGCAGTCGGGACACATCATCCTCTCCAAGTACGCAACCACAGGCGACGGCATGGTTACCGCAATCAAGCTTATGCAGGTTATGCTTTCTTCAAAGGTACCCATTTCCGAGCTTTGCAAGGAGGTTAGAATCTATCCTCAGGTTCTCAAAAACATCAGGGTTACCGACAAAAACGCCGTTCTTGCCGATGAAACCGTTCTGGCAGCTTACAAGAAGACCAATAAAGAGCTCGGCTCCAACGGAAGAACCCTGCTTCGCAAGAGCGGAACAGAGCCTCTTGTCCGCGTTATGGCAGAGGCCGCAACCAAAGAGGAATGCGAAAAGTACGTTGACAGTCTTGTGGCGGTAATTGAGGAGTGCGGTTATGTCCTGCATGATGAATAATAAGCTCTCCTGCAGAATAGAAGACCTTTTTGACCTCACAAAAACCATTGCCTCCGAACTTTTTACGGGAAAAACCTACCCCTGGGAGGTCCTTGACGAAATTAAGGACTATATTCTTGAGCTTGGCAAAAGTCTTTCCCCCGAGGAATATGACCATCCCTCCGAGGGTGTCTGGATTGCAAAGGACGCAAAGGTTTTCCCTTCCGCATATCTTGGTGAGCCCTGCATAATCGATAAGGGTGCCGAGGTCCGGCACTGCGCCTTCATAAGAGGCAGTGCAATAGTCGGTAAAAATGCCGTTGTGGGCAATTCCGTTGAGCTTAAAAACGTCATTCTTTTTGACGGAGTTCAGGTTCCCCATTACAACTATGTCGGCGACTCCGTGCTGGGCTATAAGTCCCATATGGGCGCCGGCTCCATAACAAGCAATGTCAAATCCGACAAGCAGAAGGTCTATGTAAAATCTCCTGCCGAAACTATCTTTACCGACAGAAAAAAGGTCGGCGCTTTTCTCGGCGACAATGTCGAGGTCGGCTGCAACTCCGTCCTCAATCCGGGCACGGTTCTCGGAAGAGGGGCCCGCGTATATCCCACCTCCTGCGTAAGGGGTGTTGTCCCCGCAGGATGTATTTTCAAGGTCGGCGGAGAAATCAGCGAGATTAAATAATTAGCGGAAGGATTATAAAATGACAGAAAGCCACGGCTTTATCCGTACAACAACGGAAATAAAAATCCTTATATTATATGACCTCAGTGTCGTGGGGGCTCCTATAGATTCCGAGCGCCTTGCAGAGCTTTGCCTTGTTGACGGCGGATTTAACTATTTCGACTTCAAGCTCTGCCTCTCCAATCTTATTGAGCACGCCAATATTAAGGCAGCCTGGGGAAAGCTTACTCTGACAGCCAAGGGCTGCAGCGCCTGCGAAAGGCTCGAGGAGGACATACCCTACTCAGTCACAAAACCGCGCAAAAAAGCTGGCAGACCCCGTCGGAAAGGAGCTCAGAAGAGCCTCTCTTATCAAGGCCAACCACGAGAAAACAGATGACGGTATCATTGTATACCTTGCCCTTAATGACGGAATGGGCTTGATATTCGACCTTAAAATTCTCGTTGCGGATGAGGCACAGGCAAAAGCCGTTGAAAAGAATTTCTTCGCCAGTCCGGAGCTTTTCTACAGTCGCTTTGTAACTATGCTTTCCGAAGATACAAAGTAATGCCTATGAAAACAGCTATAATAAAAGATGATATAGTCTCCGCTGCGGAGATAATAAAGGAGGGCGGCCTTGCCGCCGTCCCCACGGAAACGGTTTACGGTCTGGCCGCAAACGCCCTTGATTCGGCTGCCGTTTCGGAGGTCTTCCGGGTTAAGGGAAGACCGGAAAACAAGCCCCTTGCAATTATGGTATCCGGAACAGAGGATATGGAGAAATACTGCAGTGCTATTCCGAATCCCGCAAGAATTCTTGCCTCTCATTTCTGGCCGGGCCCTTTGACGATTGTTCTGAAGGCAAAGTGTGAGGAAATCCCGGAAATAGTCAGGGCCGGCGGCGATACAATCGGACTTCGCTGTCCGGACAGTGAAAAAACCCTTGCCCTTCTGAAGGAGTGTGCTCTGCCTCTTGCCGTCCCCTCGGCAAATCCCTCGGGGGAGAAGGCTCCTGTCAGCGCCGAAGAGGTCCTGTCATATTTTGACGGTAAAATACCCGCAATAATCGATGGGGGAGTGTGCTCTGTGAAGGAGCCCTCCACAATAATAGACCTGTCCTCTCTGCCCTATAGAATCATCAGGCAGGGTGCTCTTCCGGAAAAGGAAATAAGGGCCTGCCTTCGTGATAACATTAAGCTCATCGGAATTACGGGCGGCTCCGGCTGCGGAAAGACAAGTGCCCTTAATGTTCTCGGTGAGAGGGGCGCTCTCATTATGGATGCAGATGCCGTTTATCACGAGCTTACAGTGTCCTGTGCTCCAATGAAGGAGGAGATAGTATCTGCCTTCGGAGACGTATATGAGGGCAATGAATTAAACAGAAAAAAGCTCGGCTCTGTTGTCTTCGGTGACCCCGACAAGCTTAGGCTTCTGGGAGAAATAACTCACAAATACGTCAATATGCGCTGCTGTGAGCTTATTGAGGACTTTGCAATGAACGGCGGTGAGCTTGCCGCCATTGACGCAATCGCTCTTATTGACGGCTATTTCTATGATAAGACAATCGCAAACATTGCCGTCACGGCTCCCGTGGAAACGAGGGTAAAGCGCCTCATTGCCCGAGAGGGCATAAGCGAGGAATACGCAAGAAAGAGAATAAACGCTCAGAAGAGCGATGACTATTTCAGAGAAAAATGCGACTACGTTCTGTGTAATGACGGAAGCAGAGAAGAATTCAAGGAAAAATGCGAAAAATTATTTTCGGAGGTATTGGATAATGGCTAAGAAAAAGGATGCTGTTTCTCCCGAGGAGGAGCTTAAGGAGCAGCTTTTCTACAATCAGAAAAACGGATACGATCTTATTGACGCAAAGGAGCTTATAAAGCTTGAGAAGTACTGCGAGGGCTACAAGAGCTTCCTTAACGAGTCAAAAACAGAGCGTGAGGCTGTTAAAAATGCAATTGAGCTTGCCGAGAAGGCCGGCTTTGTCCCCTATGAGCCCGGTATGGAGCTCGTTCCCGGAAGCAAGATTTACAAGAATAACCGCGGTAAGGCTCTTATGCTTGCGGTAATCGGAAAGAAGAGTCTCGCAGAGGGCGCAGTTGCTGCAGCCGCCCATGTTGATGCCCCCCGTCTTGACTTAAAGCAGCTCCCTCTTTACGAGGATGGCGAGATGGCATATCTCAAGACTCATTATTACGGCGGAATCAAGAAGTACCAGTGGCTCTGCACACCTCTGGAGCTCCACGGTGTTGCAAGTCTTAAAAACGGCGAAACTGTTGAAATAGTTATCGGAAAAGAAAAGGATGACTGCAAGTTCGTAATAACAGATCTTCTGCCCCATCTTGCCGCAGACCAGGTAAAGAAGCCCGCCTCCGAGTTTGTTCCCGGAGAGAGCCTCAACATTCTTATAGGCTCTGTTCCCTATGCCTGCGAGGGCAAGGACAGAGTAAAGCTTGCCGTTATGAGCATCTTAAATGAGCGCTACGGCATAACCGAGGAGGACTTCCTCTCTGCAGAGCTTGAGGCTGTTCCCGCTTTTGACGTATGCGATGTGGGTCTTGACAGAAGTCTTATCGGCGGCTACGGTCACGATGACAGGGTTTGCGCCTATGCTGAGCTCAAGGCAATTTTAGAGCTCAAGGCTCCCTCCCGCACCGCAGTCTGCATCCTTGCCGACAAGGAGGAAATCGGCTCCTGCGGTACCTCCGGTATGAGAAGCGATGCCTTTGAGTGCTTTATGGAGGACCTCTGCGACAGTCAGGGCGTAAAGCTTCGCCACTGCTTCGAGAAGAGTCTCTGCATTTCCGCAGATGTAACCAATGCCTATGACCCCAATTTCCCCGAAACCTGCGAAAAGCGCAACAATGCCAAGATAAACTACGGTATGGGTATCTGCAAGTACACAGGTTCCCGCGGTAAGTCCGGCTCCAATGATGCCGATGCCGAAATAGTTGGTCTTGTCCGCAGGGCCTTTGCCGATAACGGCGTTGTCTGGCAGATGGCAGAGCTGGGCAAGGTCGATCAGGGCGGCGGCGGTACAGTTGCTCTTTATATGGCAGACAGAAATATCTCCACAATTGATGCCGGTGTTCCCGTTCTCAGCATGCATGCCCCCTTTGAGCTTGTTTCTTCATTCGACTGCTATATGACCTACAAGGGTGTTCTTGCCTGCTACGGAATCTGAGAATAAGCTATAAGGAGATTTCAGATATGTCTTTTGTTTCCAATGTAAAAGAAAGGGCAAAATCCTGCCTCAAAACAATTATTCTTCCCGAGAGTGAGGATGCAAGAATCCTTAAGGCCGCTTCAAATGCACTTTCCGAGGGCTATGCAAGGATAATCCTTCTGGGCGACAGGGCCGAGGTTCTTGCCTCTGCCGATGCACTGGGCATTTCCCTTGAGGGTGCTGAGATAGTAAATCCCCGTACCTCCGATAAGCTCGATGCCTATGCGGAAAAGCTTGCAGAGCTTCGCAAAAATAAGGGAATGACCTTTGAAAAGGCCAGAGAGACCATGCTTGAGGATACGACAGTCTTCGGTGTTATGGCCGTAAAGATGGGCGATGCGGACGGACTTGTCTCCGGCGCAATCCACACCTCTGCAAATATGCTCAGACCGGTTCTTCAGATTATAAAGACCGCACCGGAAAAGAGTCTTGTTTCAAATGCCTTTATTTTCGATATCCCCGACCCCTCCTTTGGCGCAAACGGAGTTATTCTCTGCGCCGACTGTGCCCTGAATCAGGACCCCAATTCCGAGGAGCTTGCCGAGATTGCAGCAGATTCCGCCGAGAGCTTTGAGGTGCTTGTGGGCGAGAAGGCAAGAGTAGCCTTCCTCAGCCATTCCTCCTTCGGCTCTGCCTCTCATCCTCTTGTAACAAAGGTATCCGAGGCTGTCAGAATCGCAAAGGAGCGCCATCCCGAGATAATGATAGACGGTGAAATGCAGCTTGATGCGGCCTTAATTCCCGAGGTTGCCGCCTCCAAGGCTCCAGATTCTCCCGTTGCCGGCAAGGCCAATGTCCTTATTTTCCCCAATATCGATGCGGGAAATATCGGCTACAAGCTCATTCAGCGCATAGGCAAGGCCGAAGCCTACAGCCTTATTCAGGGCCTCAACGCCCCCTGCAATGACCTCTCCCGCGGATGCCTGTGGGAGGATGTTGCCGGAGTTATCGCAATTACGGCAATTCAGGCTCAGGGCAAAAAGTAATTTTCCCCCTGTTTCATAATAAAAACGCCCGTTGTGCAGAAGAAAAAGCACAACGGGCGTTTATTATATATTGCCGATTATTTTTCGCAGAAAAACTCGATTTCCTCTCCGGCAGCGCCGATGCAGAAGGCAATTCTTGCGGGGAAGGGCTTCTCTGCGGGGATGCAGATATCCTTCGGCTCCACTGTGATGGTGTATCCGGCATCGCTTACAGCCTTTACGCAGGCATCAACATCATCGGTTGCAAGGGCAAAGTGGTTAACGGCGGCATCCTTTGCGGCAGAGCCTCCGCAGGCAAAAACCTCCAGAATGCTGTTT
>JAKSPP010000045.1 GCA_024404735.1 Oscillospiraceae bacterium
AAGGAAAGCCGTGTTCCGGCGTGAGAGGAAGCCATTAAGCTTCGACCGACCTTATTTCATTATGTGAAGAAGCGTCGCTGTTTTTGCCGTTTCTTCAGTTATTTCAAAGGAGAAAGCTATGAAAAAAACGAACACTCTGAAACTCACCATCGCGGCAGTTATGGTTGCCGTAGCAGTTGTGGGAAGCATGTTTTCCTTTCCCGTACTGGGAAGTAAATGTGCCCCGGTTCAGCACATGGTTAATATTGTCTGTGCTGTGCTTCTCGGCCCCTGGTACGGAGTCATGGTTGCCTTTGCCGCAAGCCTTATAAGAAACCTGCTTGGTCTCGGCAGCCTTATGGCCTTCCCGGGAAGTATGATAGGCGCGCTTCTTTGCGGTATCTGCTATGCAAAAACAAGGAAGATACTTCCGACGGTTCTTGCGGAGGTTTTCGGAACGGCTGTGCTTGGCGGACTTTGTGCCTATCCCGTTGCAATCTTATTTATGGGAAAGAAGGCAGGAGATATTGCATTCTATGCATATATATTCCCCTTCTTTGTTTCTACAGCCGGCGGCTCAATTATTTCCTGGATTATTATAAATATCCTTGACAGAGCAAAGGTACTGGCCGGCATGCAGAGAAAGGTGAACGGATAAGATGTTTAAGGAAATAGCAGACAATGTAAGGGCAAAAACGCCTCTTATTCACAATATTACAAATTACGTTACCGTTAACGACTGTGCAAATATTCTTCTTGCCTGCGGCGGCAGCCCCATAATGGCAGATGACGAAAACGAGGTTGAAGAAATAACCTCCATCTGCAATGGTCTTACAATCAATATAGGAACATTAAACAGCCGCACAATAAGTGCAATGTTCAAGGCGGGAAAGAAAGCAAATAAGCTAAATCACCCTGTTGTGCTGGACCCTGTCGGCGCAGGAGCCTCTGCCCTTAGAACAAACACTGCCCTTATGCTTCTTTCAGAAGTTAAATTCGATGTTATAAGAGGCAATATTTCCGAAATTAAGGTTCTGGCCTCGGGCTCGGGCAAAACCTCGGGCGTAGATGCAAATGTGGATGATGTCGTGACTGCGGAAAATCTGGACACGGCAGTGGCCTTTGTAAAGGACTTTGCAAGGAAACTGGGAAGCGTTGTTGCGGTAACAGGTGCAATTGACATAGTCACGGACGGAGATAAGGCCTTTTGCATCTACAATGGCGATAAGGATATGGGAAAGATTACGGGAACAGGCTGTCAGCTCTCCTGCCTGACTGCGGCGTTTGTTACCGCAAATCCCGAGGATAAGCTTACGGCGACCGCCGCGGCTGTCTGTGCAATGGGCTTATGCGGTGAGCTCGGTAAAAAGCGTATGACATCCCTTGACGGTAATTCAAGCTACAGAAACTACATAATAGATGCCATATATAATCTTACGGGCGAGCAGTTAGAAGAAGGTGCAAGGTTTGAAATTAAGTAAGGATACAATGCTTGTCTATGCCGTTACAGACAGGGCATGGACGGGAAAAATGACTCTATTGGAGCAGGTGGAGGCAGCACTTAAAAACGGCGCAACCTGTGTTCAGCTCAGAGTAAGGGAGTTTCCCGAAGAAGCCATCCTTCAGGAAGCCATAGAAATGGCAAAGCTGTGCAAAAGCTACAATGTGCCCTTTATCGTTAACGACAATGTGGATATTGCCATTAAGTCCGGCGCAGACGGTGTCCACGTGGGTCAGGACGATATGGCGGCAATGGATGTAAGGGCGAAGGTCGGCCCCGATATGATTATAGGAGTTTCCGCTCATACCGTGGAGGAGGCTCTGGATGCCGTAAAAAACGGTGCGGATTATCTCGGCATCGGCGCAGTATTCAATACCACCACCAAAACCGATGTAAGCACTATGTCTTCTGAGCTATTAAAACAAATTACCGAAGCCTCCCGGGTACCTACCTGCGGTATAGGCGGCATTTCAAAGAATAACATCAGCCTGCTGCAGGGAAGCGGACTTGATGGGGTTGCGGTTGTTTCCGCCATATTTGCCCGGGAAGACCCCGGTGCGGCAACGAAAGAGCTTAAAGAGCTTGCAATAAAATATTTAAGATAGGAAAAGCGATGAAAACAGCATTAACTATTGCCGGTAGCGATTGCTGCGGAGGAGCAGGTATTCAGGCAGACATTAAAACAATGACAATGAACGGTGTGTATGCAATGAGCGCCATAACGGCACTTACCGCGCAGAATACCACCGGAGTCTGCGCCATTTCAGAATCTACTCCCGAATTTTTAAGGCAGCAGATAGATATGATATTTACAGATATTCGCCCGGATGCTGTTAAAATCGGAATGGTTTCATCCTCTGCACTTATAGAAGTAATTGCAGACAGACTGAAATATTATAAGGCCGAAAACATAGTTGTCGACCCCGTAATGGTGGCGACAAGCGGCTCGGCTTTACTGGAAAACGAAGCTGTCAGCACACTTAAAAGAGAGCTTATACCTCTTGCAAGGCTACTTACTCCGAACATACCCGAGGCCGGGGTACTGTCCGGCATAAAAATATCGGATAAAGAAGACATGATTCGGGCAGCCGCGGCCATGTACGAAGAATTCGGCTGCAGTATATTACTTAAGGGCGGGCATAGCGTAAACGATGCAAATGACCTGCTTTATTCGGAAAAGGGCGCAGAATGGTTCTGTGGAAAGCGTATAGATAATCCCAATACCCATGGAACGGGCTGCACCTTAAGCTCGGCAATAGCCTCAAATCTGGCAAAGGGATATACACTCGGAGAGTCTGTAAAACAGGCCAAGAAATATCTCTCCGGGGCACTGTCTGCCGGCCTTGATTTAGGCTCGGGCTCGGGCCCTATGCAGCACAACTTTAATCTGGAATCTGAATTTGCAAGAGAAGCTTTATAATAAGGAAAGGGACAGCTTAATGAAAAATTACACAACACAGATGGATGCGGCAAGAAAGGGAATTATTACTCCCGAAATGAAGGCCGTAGCCGCAAAAGAGTACAGAACAGAAGAAGAAATCAGGGACCTTGTGGCAAGAGGTCAGGTGGCAATCTGCGCCAATAAAAACCATAGGTGCATTAATCCCGAGGGCGTTGGCTCAATGCTGCGTACAAAGATTAACGTAAACCTCGGTGTATCAAGGGACTGCAAGGTTTATGATATCGAAATGCAGCAGTTTATGGCCGCAGTAAATATGGGCGCAGAGGCTATTATGGACCTTTCCTCCCACGGAAATACTCAGCCCTTCAGACAGAAGCTCGTTGCGGAATGCCCTGCAATGATTGGTACTGTTCCCGTATATGACTCCGTAATTCACTATCAGAGAGACCTCGCCACTCTTACTGCAAAGGACTTTATCGATGTTGTAAGACTTCACGCAGAAGACGGTGTTGATTTTGTTACCCTCCACTGCGGTATTACAAGAAAGACCATTGAGCAGATTAAGAAGCACAAGAGAAAGATGAATATCGTATCCCGCGGCGGTTCTCTTGTATTTGCATGGATGGTAATGACAGGCAATGAAAACCCCTTCTATGAGTACTATGACGAGATTCTGGAAATCTGCAGGGAATATGATGTTACGATTTCCCTGGGCGATGCCTGCCGCCCCGGCTGCCTTGCTGACGGAACGGATGTCTGCCAGATTGAAGAGCTTGTCCGTCTCGGTGAGCTTACAAAGAGAGCCTGGGAAAAGGACGTTCAGGTTATGGTTGAAGGCCCCGGACATATGCCCATGGACCAGATTGAAGCAAATATGAAGATTCAGCAGACAATTTGCATGGGTGCCCCCTTCTATGTTCTGGGCCCCATTGTTACGGATATTGCCCCCGGTTATGACCATATCACATCTGCCATCGGCGGTGCGATTGCCGCAAAGGCCGGTGCTGCCTTCCTCTGCTACGTAACACCTGCAGAGCACCTTGCCCTTCCCAATGTAGACGATGTAAAGCAGGGTATCATTGCCTCTAAAATTGCCGCACACGCAGCGGATATCGCCAAGAAGATTCCCCACGCAATGGATATTGATAACAAAATGGCCGATGCAAGAAGAAACCTCGACTGGGAAGGACAGTGGGAATGCGCACTGGACCCCGAAACAGCAAAGGCAATAAGAGATGACAGAAGCCCCGAGCACGATGATACATGCTCCATGTGCGGTAAGTTCTGCGCCGTAAGAAGTATGAACAAGGCTCTTGCGGGAGAATATATCGATATTCTGTAATCGGTGCTTTAAGGACTCCTGTTCATATTAAAGCTTCTGTAAAGCGGCACAGGTGATATTCCGAACCGGGATTTCAGTTTATCCCTCTTGAAAAACGGCACCTTATCTGCTACAATACTGCGAGCTTATTATAATGAAACAAGGATGAACAAATGACAGCTTCCGATATAACTCTTAAAATGGCGATAATCGTCATCGTCGGCGTATTTGCCGGCTCATTTATGGATGCGGTTGCGGGAGGCGGCGGTATTATTACCGTTCCCACGTATCTTTTAACGGGCATTCCCGCCCATATTGCACTTGGCACAAACAAGTTCTCCTCCAGTATAGGCACGATGGTTTCAACCGGGCGCTATATAGCCAAGGGATACGCAGACCTTAAGTACGCAATTCCCTCCGCGGCTCTGGCCGTAATCGGCGCTTATTTCGGAACGAGGCTGCAGCTTACCATCGAGGAGAAGTACCTGCAGTATGTTCTCGTTGCGGTTCTTCCCGTTATTGCCCTTGTGGTTCTGCGACAGCGCTCTCTTCCCGAGGTAAAAAGGGAGATGAACGAGGCCACCCGTATGGCTCTTGTCTGTGTGGCATCGGGAATAATCGGAATGTATGACGGCTTCTACGGCCCCGGAACAGGCACCTTTATGATTCTTGCCCTCTGCACTCTGGCAAAGTTCGATGTCCGCACTGCAAGCGGAAACGCCAAGATTGTAAACCTTGCCTCCAATGTGGGCGCCCTTGCAACCAGCCTCATTAACGGAAAGGTCTTTTTCCTTCTGGGCCTTATAGGAATGGTTGCCTCACTCAGCGGACATTACATAGGCTCCGGCTTCGCCATCAAAAACGGTTCTAAAATCGTAAGACCCATGGTAATAATCGTCCTCATACTTCTTGTTATCAAGATTGTTGTGGGCTTTATAAAATAAGCAAAAACAAAAACCTTCGGGAAAGCGGAAAACCGCCCCCGAAGGCTTTTTTATATTCGGATAAATTTATCTTCTGTACATTCCCATAAGGACCTTTTCGGCATCCTTCTCCGTAACCGCCTTAGGGGCATTGGGAAGAAGTCTTCCGTCCTTCATGGTAATGGGAAGGCAGGCGAGGAGCTCGTCCGCGGAATAGCCCTCCTCGGAGAGGGTTTTTACTCCGCAGAAGATGTTCATTCTCTCGATTTCGTCTGCGATTCTGTTGCCTATGTACTTAAACTTGCCGTTGTCGGGAAGACCCATCTTGCGGGCAATGAGATTAAGCTCCGGGGAGATTTCATCCGTCTGCGCCATAAAGCGGACCGTTTCCGGAAGGACAAGGGCACAGGTATAGCCATGGGCAAGATGAAGCCTTGCGCCCACGGGCTGACATACGGCGTGACCTATATGGCGCAGGGTTTCGGCTCTGATTGCAAGGCCGGAGGCGATGAGAAGCTCGCCCCTTGCGTCAAGGTCATTGCCGTCACGAAGGGCTCTCGGAAGGCTTCTCCAGATATATTCAACGGCCTGACCGCAGAGCATATCCGAGCGGTGGGAGCGCATTTTGCCCGTCATACCCTCAATTGCGTGGGAAAGGGCATCCATTGCGGTTGTGTAGGTGAGGTAGGGGGAGAGTCCTACGGTAAGCTCCGGGTCGAGAAGAACAAGATCGGGGGTACGGGGCGGGAGAAATACGGCGCCCTTGAGGCTGTTTTTCGTGTCCAGAATAGGTCCCCCCGCGCCCATCTCGGCGCCTGTGCCCGCAGTGGTGGGGATTGCAACGAAAATGCCGTTTCCCTCAGGATCCTTCGTAAGGAATTTGCCGCCGCCAATAAAATAATCATCGATATTGCCCTCGGCGTAGCGGAGGAGAAAGGCCGCCCTGACACTGTCCGTTGCACTGCCGCCGCCTATGGAAACAACAGCATCGGCCTTCGATTCTCTTGCCCTTGCCGCCATATCCTTGACAACATAATCGGGGGCCTCGGGGATAACTCCGTCATACTCCGTAACGGAAATGTCCTCTGCCTTAAGGGACAGGATGGCCTTTTCCGCAAGTCCGTGCTTTTTTATGCTCTGCCCGTAGGCAACAAAGGCGCTCTTTACGCCCATTTCCTTTAAGAGCCTGCCGAGAGATGCGGAAATGCCGTTTCCGAATGCCGTCCTCGGCTCGGGAGAGGTTATGTAATTTTTCATAAGCGTTCCTCCGTTAATTGAGATATATGCCCATAGTACAGCCTTAAGGGAGCCTTGTCAAGAAAAAGGGGGAGCAAAAACCACTCCCCATAGCAAGGGACATATTTTTCTTTTGTACACTTTGCGAAAAAAAGAGGCTTTATTTTCTCCCGACGGGGTGGTTTCGGCGAGGAGAGCTTTGTGCTACACTGTAGCCGTGGATATGCCCCGGCCTGTCTGACCGCTTACAGAAGGCCGGAGACGATATAAGGAGGTAATGCTTTATGTTCAAAAAAATCCCCTATGTTGAGACCGAAAGACTGGTAATCGGGGAGCACCCGGGCTTCCTCGGCTTCGGTACGGCGCCTGTGTACAACACGCCCGTTACACCGAAGGAGAATCTCACGGCACTTCTTGACGAAAAGCGCCCCTACTGGATGCCCGATTCAAGGGACACCGTAAGCCTGCATCCCGATATTTACAACGATACCCTCGGAAGAGGCAGCCGTAAGGATATTACCGATGCCTTCGGGGTTAACTGGAGGTATGAGCCAACCGTAGGCGGCTCCATCTCCGTATCAAACGGAAGCCCTCTCCTTGAGGATGTCAATGACTGGAAGGAAAAAATCAAGTTCCCGGATATCGACTCCTGGGACTGGGAAAAGGCAGCACGGGATACGAAGATAGACCCCGTCTTCCCCACTCTGATTTCCTTTGTAAACGGCTTCTGGTTTGAGAGACTTATCTCCTTTATGGACTTTATGCCCGCTGCAATGGCCCTCATTGATGAGGAGCAGGAGGACGCAATTAAGGAACTTTTTGCCGCAACAACGGACTTTGCCTGCAGGCTTGTTGATAAAATCTGCACCTACTGGCCCCAGATTGCAATAATAGAGACTCACGATGACTGGGGCTCACAGATGGCTCCCTTCTTCTCAAAGGAGGTTGCGTATGAGCTTTTCGTTCCGTATATGAAGCAGTTTACAGACTGCGTTCACGCCCACGGAAGATATACCTGCCTGCACTCCTGCGGACATAATGCCGAGAGAATTCAGTGCTTTATTGATGGTGGCTTCGATATGTGGTCACCCCAGTTAATGAATGATATAGGAAAGCTCTACGATGAGTACGGAGATAAGATAGTCCTTTCCGTATGGCCCGAGGAGGCAAACCTTCCGGAGCTTTCGGAGGAGGAGCAGAAGGCCGCCGCCCGCCGTTTTGTGGACAGATTCTGCCAGCCGGGCAAGCCCTCCGTAATGGGCATCAACGCCTTCCGCCGCAGCACCCCCGCCTTCCTTGACGAGGTTTACACCTACTCGAGAAAAAAATATCTGGAATACTGATATTTTTATTGTCTAAAAACAAACCGCTTAGACAGGTGCGGGACAGCAAGCATAGAATAATACTAAGGCCCGTTTTCCCCCCCGTGGGAGGCGGGCTTTTTTGAGTTAAATTTCCAATTTCCGTATTGCAAGTGAAGAAAGGCCGTTGTATAATATTGAGGTTAATTTTAAAAATCCGAGGAAGGACGGTGAAGCTTTGAAAGGCAGAAAAAGACATATTTTCGTCTGGGGCTTCCTGCGCTGGGTTGTTCCTGGAATCTTAAGGCGCAGGTTTAATTATTCTCCCGAAATCTGCCCCACAGAAGGGCCCTGCCTTGTTCTGTGCAATCACAATACGGACTGGGACCCCATTCTTCTGGGCTATGCCTTCCCGCAGCAGATGTATTTTGTTGCCTCCGAGCACGTTTTCCGCTGGGGCTTTGTGTCAGGGCTTCTTCGCTTTTTCTTTGACCCCATTGCAAGGCTGAAGGGCACAACCGCCGGAGATACGGTTATGACCATAATGCGCAGAATAAAGGAGGGCTGCTCCGTTGCGATTTTTGCGGAGGGAAACCGCTCCTTTAACGGACTTACAGGCGAAATACTTCCCTCAACGGGAAAGCTTGCCCTGAAGCTTGCGAAAATGAGCAATGCAAGCCTTGTAACCTACAGAATTTCGGGCGGCTATCTCTCTTCCCCCCGCTGGGCGGGAAACAGCATCAGAAGGGGCAAAATGACCGGGAAGGTTATGGGAATCTATTCCCCCGAGACTCTTAAGGCAATGAAGCCCGCCGAGGTTTCGGAGATAATAGAAAGGGACCTTTTCGTTGATGCCTATGCGGAGCAGCGGGAAAATCCCGTAAGGTTTATTGGCAAAAATCTCGCCGAGGGCCTTTCGAATGTTCTGTGTCTCTGCCCCAGATGCGGAAAAATCGGCTCACTGGAGGGCAAAAAGAACAGCCTTTCCTGTGACTGCGGCTTTTCCGTTACCTACAACGAGTATGGACTTTTTGAGGGCGCAGGGGCCCCGGCGGACAATATCACCGACTGGGACAGACAGCAGACCGAGGCTCTTTTAATATACGCCTCAGCCTGTGAGGGCGAAATCTTTTCCGATGAGGGCATAGCCCTTACGGAGGTAACCGCAGACCACGGAATTGTATCTCTGGGCTCCGGAAAAATGAGCCTTACAAGGGAAAGTTTTAGCGCTGTGGGAAAGGAGTTTCCCCTCGGCGAAATAACGGGCTTTGCCCTTCACGGAAAGAGCGCCGTTAACCTCTCCGTCGGGGAGAAGAATTACGAAATCGTACCACTTGATAAGAAAAAACCTCTCTGCACAAGAAAATATATGACAGTAATCAATTATCTTAAAAACTCTTCCAAAGCAGCGGAAGAATAAAAAGCGAGGGAAATGTTATGACAGGCAAAGGCTTTGACAACGATAAATATCTTCGTATGCAATCCGAAAAAATCCGCGAGAGAATTAACTCCTGCGGAGGAAAGCTCTATCTGGAATTCGGAGGCAAGCTCTTCGATGACTACCATGCTTCAAGAGTCCTGCCCGGTTTCCAGCCCGACAGTAAAATAAAGCTCCTTATGGAGATGAAGGACGATGCGGAAATCGTTGTTGTCATCTCCGCAGACGATATCGAGAGAAACAAGCGCCGCGGTGACCTGGGCATAACCTATGATGAGGATACCCTCCGCCTTATCGACGCCTTCAGAGGAAACGGACTTCTCGTTGAAAATGTTGTTCTGACCCGTTACCGCGGTCAGGCTGCGGCGGAGCGTTTTCAGAAGCGCCTTGAGGCCCTCGGCGTCCGTGTTGCCCGCCACTATGACATACCCGGTTACCCCACCGATGTTGCCTTCATCGCCTCCGAAAACGGCTTCGGAAAGAACGAGTATGTTGAAACAAGCCGTTCTCTCGTTGTTATAACGGCACCGGGCCCCGGCAGCGGAAAGATGGCAACCTGCCTCAGCCAGATTTACCATGAGCATATCCGCGGTATAAGCGCAGGCTACGCCAAGTTTGAGACCTTCCCCGTCTGGAATCTGCCCCTGTCTCACCCCGTTAACCTTGCCTATGAGGCCGCAACCGCCGACCTTGCCGATGTCAATATGATTGACCCCTTCCACCTTGAGGCACACGGAGAGACTGCCGTAAACTACAACCGCGACGTTGAAATCTTCCCCGTTCTCAATGCCATCCTCGAGAAGGTATGGGGACGCAGCCCCTACTCCAGCCCCACGGATATGGGCGTAAATATGGCAGGCGTCTGCATCTTTGACGACGATGTCTGCTGCCGTGCCTCCGAGCAGGAGATTAGAAGACGCTATTATACACCTGGAAGAGCTACCAGACGTTATAACGCTTCTTATTGAAAACCTTAAGCTAGACGAGAGAGAAATAACCAAAAACGACGAGTACGACTTAATAAATCGTAGAGGTATGATTTACAACGTACTTACCCTAGTACAGCGTACTATATGGGAAGTCAACGACAGTATAAGCGCTATTACATTAAAAAAAGCTCAGACCACAACAGCTAGCACCGACCAAAGTAACTAAGCTAAATTATGAGCCTAAGCCAATTATTATTATATCAAAGAAAGAGAGGTAAGACAATGAAAGTATTAGCCTTTGTAAATCAGAAAGGCGGCGTAGGAAAGACTACAGCTTGCCAGAACGTAGGGGCAGGGCGAAATATCTGTGGTTTCAAGTGTCTACTAATTGACTTAGACCCACAGAGCAGCCTAAGTATAGGTACAGGCATAAGAAACCTAGAAGACAGCGACTTAACTACCTATGAAGTGCTTAAGGGCGCAGACATCAATAAGGCAATAAGAAAGACGGAAGCTTACGACATATTAGCGACTGATCTAAGACTATCTGGCGCAGAGCTAGAGCTAGCAAGCGTAACAGGTAGAGAAATGCTACTAAGAGAAGCTATAGAGAATATAGAAGCAGACTACGACTTTATTTTAATAGACTGTGCGCCTAGCTTAAATATTCTTACTGTAATGGCTTTTACAGCAGCTAACGACTTAATTATACCTATTGAGCTTCAATACTACGCCCTTACAGGCTTAGCTATGCTTAATAACACCATAGGCATAGTTAAAAAGAGAA
>JAKSPP010000046.1 GCA_024404735.1 Oscillospiraceae bacterium
ACTAATAACCCGAGGGCTTGAACCTACAATGAATAATGCAGGCACTGCCTTTCGAGATTTAAGTTTTCGCTCTATTCGATTTTCAGGGTACAAGGAACCCAAGGGAAACTCAACTGGCCCGTTGGTCAAGTGGTCAAGACGGGGGCCTCTCACGCCCCAAACGGGAGTTCGACTCTCCCACGGGTCACCAGAGACACGCACCTTTAGCTCAGTTGGTAGAGCACCTGACTCTTAATCAGGGTGTCCAGGGTTCGAGTCCCTGAAGGTGTACCATAGTTGGTGTTTTTAACGAGGAGGGTCCACCCGTTCCCATTCCGAACACGGCAGTTAAGCTCCTTCGTGCCGACAATACTTGCATGGCGACGTGCCGGGAAGATAGGTCAACGCCAACACTCTTACAAGCCCTTCTTTGAAGGGCTTGTTTTTTTATATTTTCTGCTTAAATGTTGTTTTTATAAATCCGTTTTCGGAGCGTTTTCCGGAGGCGGATTTATGCTTTTTATGAGGCTTTTATTTGTCCTTTTTGATACAACTTTGATACCCCCGTTTTTTATAAAATAGTGTACTGTTAGATACTATGCCATATTGTCCGTAGAGACGGTTTGTCCGGCTTATTATAAAGAGGTTTATGAATGAAAAAATCCGAGAAAAAGCAGCTGTATCTGTTAATCGGTCTGATTGCTGCCTTTATCGCAATTTGCGTTCTTGTCTATTTTGCCTTCTTCGGTAAGACCACGAAATACAACAAGCTTTTTGACGCTGCCCAAAGTGCATATACAGCTTCCGATTTTGACGAAGCAAGAGATAATGCAGCCAAAGCCCTAAAGGTTAAGGCTACGCCGGAGTGCTATAGCCTTCTGTCCGATATTTATCTGGGCCAGGGCAATGAGGGCATGGCAATGTCCGTTCTTGAGCTCGGAATAAACGCTTTCCCCAATGAGGGACTTGAAGAAAAGCTAAGTAAGCTTAAGGGCGGTGATTTAATAAAAGGGCCTCAGGGCAGAGGCTCTTCAGCTTCGGATTCATCCGATTCTTCAATTGTAATTGCAGGTCAGAGCTTTGAAAAAAAC
This sequence comes from Oscillospiraceae bacterium, assembly GCA_024404735.1. Taxonomy (GTDB): domain Bacteria; phylum Bacillota; class Clostridia; order Oscillospirales; family Oscillospiraceae; genus JAKSPP01. The sequence goes on from JAKSPP010000046.1 coordinate 1,071, forward strand.
GTCCGTTTCATTAATCTTGCCGGAATGGAGCTTACGGATGCGGATATCGCTTCTGTTGCAGAGCTTACGTCCCTTGAAAGCCTTAATATTTCGGGAAATAAAATTACAGACCTTTCGGTCATCTCTTCTCTTTCAAAGCTTAGCTTCCTTGATGCAAGCTCCAATAATATTACCGATGTATCCTTTATTTCGGGAATGATTATAAAAACTCTGTATCTTGACAATAATCCCATTGAGGATTTTACGCCCCTTATGCTCTGCTCTTCCCTCAGAACCCTGAGTATCTACGGTATGGAAATTGAGGACAAGCAGCTCAATGAGCTTAAGGAGGCTCTTCCCTCGTGCTCTGTATATGCGGATAATGTCGTAATCAGTCAGGTAGAGCTCGGTGGAAAATCCTTCCCCGTTGATATTGAGGAGCTCGATCTCAGCAGCCTTAATATTGACAGTCTTAAGGGAATAGAAGCCTGCACAAAGCTTAGAGTTCTTAACCTTAGAAACAATAAAATCGATGACCTTTCCCCCCTGGCTGAATTAGACTCACTTGAATATCTCAGCCTTAAGAAAAACCATATTTCGGATATAGCGTCTCTCTCGGGACTTACAGGTCTTGAAACTCTCGATTTATCCGATAACGAGATAAAAGATATTTCGGCTCTGGCAGGCCTTTATAATCTTAAAACTCTCTATCTTGACGGTCTTGAGATTTCTTCCTTTACACCTCTTACGGGCCTTAAGAGTCTGGAAATTCTTGGGGTATCCGATACGGGGCTTAAGAATGAGCATCTGGACATAATAGAAAAGCTTACCGGACTTAAAAAGCTTAATATCTCGGATAATAAGGATTTAACCGCAAACAGATTTGAGGAGCTGGCCCAGGCCCTTTCATCCTGTGAAATATCCCACTCCGATATGCTTTATATAATTAAGCTGGGAGACAAGGAGTATTCATCCGATTCCGTTGAAATAGATGCAGAGGACTGCGGTGCCAAGAGCATAGCCGGCCTTGAAAAGTTTGAAAAGCTGCTTTATGTTGATTTAAGCGGAAACAAGCTTACCGATGCAGGGCCTCTTGTAAAGGCGGAAAAGCTTATTACTCTTGACCTCGGAGGTAATCTTTTAAGCAATGTTTCTTTCCTTGTCAGCCTTAAGTCCCTTGTGTCTCTTGATTTAAGCTCAAATGCAATTGAGGACATAACGGCTGTGGGCAGCCTCTCTTCCCTGAAGGTGCTTTACCTTTCCGATAACTTTGTTTCCGATATATCGGCCCTCTCCGGCTGCACGGCGCTTGAGACACTTGATCTTTCGGATAACGAGGTGACAGACCTCACCGTACTGTCTTCTCTTACGGGACTTGAGATACTGAAGCTGGATAAAAATAAAATAACGGATTTGACTCCTCTCTATGACCTTAAGGAGCTTCGTGAGCTCGATATTTCGGAAAACTCGGTTAAAGCCTCCGAGGTAAAGAAGCTTAAAGAGGCTCTTCCGGGATGCAAGATAACAACGGATATTGATCTTACCGCAGACGATGGTGAGGAAGAGGTAAGCAGCACAGACAGCGGCGCCGAAAATCCGGAAGCAGAGGGGGAAGAAGCATTATCCCCGGAGGTTTCCGATGAAGACAACACTGAAAATCCCGGTAAAAATCCATAATAAAAGCAAATAATTTTTGCATTATTCTGCATTCTGATGTATAATAAATAGTTAAATTTTTCCCGGAAATATCCGGACTGATTACAGGAGAAAAAAATGAAAAAAATCTTTTCCCTTATTGCGCTTCTTCTTAGCTTTGCTTTAATTATGTCTGCCTGCGGTTCTTCCGCCGGAACAAAAGACGATAATAGCGCTGCCGGAGATACCACGGTTTCTTCCGACACTGCCGATAATACAGCCCCCTCTTCTCAGCCTCAGAATTCCGACGAGGGTGAAGGCAGCTCAGACAATACCGACAGTACCGGAACCGATGAGGAATATGTTGCAGACCCCGAGTATGCCGCCGTATTTCCCATGCATGACCCCGATGAAATAGTATACCGGTACTGCGGCTATGACGTAACATGGAGGCAGTACTTCTCCTGGATTTATTCCTTTGCAGCCCAGATTGAAATGTACTACGGTGATATCGACTGGGATGCGGAGTTTACCGAGGGCTACACCTTTGGCCAGTACGGAAAGCTTTATGCCGAGAGCAGAGTAAACCAGTACCTTACAGTTCGTTACGGAGCTTCCACACTGGGGTATGAGCATAACGATGAAACACGTGCAGCCGCCGAGAGCAGAATGCAGGAGGATGCCGATGCATATTACAATGGTGATATAGAGGCCCTGAAGGCAAGCATCGAAACAATGTTCCTTAACGAGGAGTACTACCTCGAGATGTACGAGGACAGTGAACTTTATTTCGTTGTGTTCAATGACCTTTTCGGTGAGACAGGCTCCAAGCTCACTATCGCCGAAATCAATGAGTATCTCGAGAACAATGATTATCTTCACGCCAAGCATATTCTCTTTAAGACCGTTGACGATAGCTATCAGGCGCTTTCCGATGAGGAAAAGAATGCACAGAAGGCAAAGGCAGATGAGGTATATAACCAGCTTAAGGTCCTTTCCGGTGTAACTCTTGCCGATAAGTTTGATGAGCTTATGGCTGAATATTCCGAGGACCCCGGCTATGTCTCCTATCCCAACGGCTATTACTTCACCGCAGGTGAGATGGTTGCTTCCTTTGAGAATACCGCAAGAGAACTCAAGGTGGGACAGCTCTCCGGAATTATCGAGTCCGAGTACGGTTATCACATTATGTACAGACCCGAAATAAAAGCAGATGACCTTTTCTATTACGATTCAAGCTATAATGCTTACACACTTTCACACTTTGTCGCAATGGAAAAATATGCTCAGCTTCAGTCCGGCTGGGGCGAGGGCGAGCCTGTTGTCTATACCGACGCATTTGCTTCTTTGAATCTCGCAGAACTTTTCAACGCAGACTGAAAAACGGATTAAAAAATACATCTGTGACATTAAATCTCTTAGGAGGCAGAAATGGCAAAGTTTTGTACAAAATGCGGAAAGGCTCTTCCCAAAGGTTCGGAAACCTGCCCCGAATGCAGCGCATTCCTTGCTCGTGAAGGTGCCGCTCTGTTTACGCAGATAAGCCATGAAACAGAGTCATGGAAGGACACAAGTGCAGAAGAGAAAAAGGAAAAACGCATTAAGAAAATCAAGAACAACAAGCTTTATATTCTGATTTGCATTGCTGCGGTTATTTTTGCCGTCGGTGTCGGTTTCCTGATTTATTATACCTCGGCCTCATCTGCTTTGGTCAGGACTATACAGTCAGGTGACTATGAGGCTGCAAGGGAGAAGTTTATAAGCTCCTTTAATCCCGATGACCATTTCTCCGGAATAGACAATGCTATTCTCGAGGCGGGAAAAAAGATTCTTGCAGATTACAGAAGCGGGGAAATTACCCGTGCAGAGGCCGATGCGGCATTCTCATCTCTGTACGGCTTCGGAAGCTTCTCCGGTGCAATTCTCAGTGATGTTTACGGCGAATATATAGCCGAGGCAACCTCAAAGGATAATATGGAAAGGGCAGATGCACTCTTTGCCGAGGGCAAATACCTTGAGGCCTATGATATTTATGTAAGCTTCAACGAGAGTGATGCCGAGTATGAAGAAGCAATGGAAAAGGCACCCGGATGCTTCCCGGCGTTCGGTATTTCCGTATGCGAAAAGGCCGATAAGCTTATAGCCGAAGAAAACTATGTTGCGGCAATGCAGACCCTCTCCGAAGGAAACCTTGCTCTGGCCGCCTATGACACATTCTCCTCCGATATTGATAACAAGATTATCGATACCAAGGAAAAATATGAGGAGTATATTCTCAGTTCCGCCGAAAAAATGGGGGAGAATGAAGAATATAAGGAGGCAATGGATTTCATTTCCTCCTGCATTGAGGAATCCGGCTTCTCAACCGACAGTCTTACGGAAGCCATTGAAGACTACCGCATAAAAAACCGCGATAAAACAATCCGCGATTATTATGCGCAGGCGGTTGAACTCTATGAAAATGAAGAGTATGAGAATGCCTTCCTGAAGCTTGATGAGCTTTCGGAGCTTCTCGAAGACGAAAGTGCCGAGTCCGAGGACGAGAGAGAAGAGCTTCTTTCTCGTTTCACGGAGGATATGATCAAAAAGGCCGATGAAACCCTTGACGGCAGGAGAGATAATCTGGAATCGGCAATCGAATGTGTGGAGGCTGCTGTCTCCGTTGTTGAAACAGAAGGCCTTTCCGAAAAGCTTGCCGAGCTTAAGTCCTACCTTCCCGAGTATCTGACCGAGTACCCCTACACCGATAAGACGGGCGTTGTATTCAGAAACGCATCCGATTTTACCGATGTATTCGGAAAGATTTTCAAAAAGGGCTGGCTCTGGGGCAGAAATGATTCCGAAATTGTTTTCGATGTTGACAGCAAATTCGATGTGCTGGATGCTGTGTTTACCATAAGGCGAGATGATGAGGAAGAAACCTCCGCACGCTTTGAAATTTTCGGAGACGGCAGGTCCCTTTTCAGCTCCGAGGAGCTGAAGCACGACGCCGAGGAGGCCGTTCCCGTTTATCTCGATATTTCCGGAATCAAGACTCTCACAATTCATTTTTACTCCGATTACGAAACATCAACGGCAGAAGGCGGCTACTGCTATCACGGCCTTTGCGATGTATGTCTGAAGAAGCTGATGCCCGGTGAGTTCTTTGCTTCTCAGGCTGAAGAAGCTGTTGCAGAAACCGAAGCAGGCCCCGTAGCCTGATTCATTATTTGCGAAAGGAAGTCCCCCATATGTCAAAAACCGCTCTTGTTACAGGTTCCTCCAGAGGAATAGGCAGGGCTGCTGCCATTAAGCTTGCCAAAGCAGGATATAACGTGTGTGTAAACTGCGTAGAGCGGGAGGACAAGGCTGCCGAAACCGTTGAGGAAATCAGAAGCCTTGGTGTATCCTCTATTTATGTTAAGGCCGATGTATCCGATCCCGATGCTGTCCGCAGTATGGTTCAGAAAGCCCGTGAAGAGCTCGGAAGCATAGATGTTCTTGTAAGCAATGCGGGAATTGCGGGACAGATTCAGATTCAGGATGTCAGCAAGGAGCAGTGGGACAGATATTTCGCGGTTAATGTGGGAGGGGCCTTCAACTGTATTCAGAGTGTTCTTCCCGATATGCTGAAGAAGAAAAGCGGATGTATTGTAACGGTATCCTCAATATGGGGCTTAAACGGAGCCTCCTGCGAGTCTGTTTACTCCGCAACAAAAGCGGCTCTGGTAGGCTTTACAAAGTCAATTGCCATAGAGCTTGCACCTTCGGGAATAAGAGCTAACTGCGTTGCTCCCGGAGTAATTGTAACCGATATGCTTTCTGCCCTCCCGGACGGAACTCTTCCGATGCTTTCCGAGGAAACACCCCTCCGCAGACTCGGAACCCCGGAGGAAATCGGTGCTCTCATTGCATTTCTTTGCTCCGAGGATGCCGGCTTCATTACGGGACAGGTCATAACCTCCGACGGAGGCTTCACCGTATGAGTGAGCATCTTATTAAGCCAATTGCCCATATTAAGTCAGATTTCGATGAGAAATTCGGCATTCCCCGCCAGAGTCTCGTTGTTCCGGAGCTGAGGGCCGAGATAGTTTTCGAGCCCGAGTACCGCAATCCGGATTTTATAAAGGGCCTTGAAGGATATACCCATATCTGGCTTATCTGGCAGTTTTCCGAAAATCTTCGTACGGAAGTAAAGGCAACCGTGCGCCCCCCGCGCCTTGGCGGAGATAAAAGAGTAGGCGTTTTTGCAAGCCGTTCTCCCTTCAGACCAAACGGACTTGGCCTTTCCTGCGTTCGTATTCTCGAAATAACGGAAGACCCGGGTATTATTGTATCCGGCGCCGATTTAATGAACGGCACTCCCATATTCGATATTAAGCCCTATGTACCCTATTCCGACAGAATCGAAGATGCCGGTGAGGGGTATACGGCGGGGCAGTGGAAAAAAATAGAAGTTATAATTCCCGATGAGGTCAGTGCGGTTTTTCCTGCGGAAAAGCTTACTGCTCTTAAGGGCGTCCTTGAAAATGACCCGCGCCCCCGTTTCCATGATGACCCTGACAGAATCTACGGAATGAGCTTTGCGGGCAGAAATATACGCTTTAAGGTTTCCGAGGGTGTTCTTACGGTTGTTGACATCTCCGGAAAATAAGGAATTGTTTCCTGTATACAGTATTTCCTCCCTGCTTATGAAAGGAATTAAAACAGATGCTTGAGCTTCTCTCTCCCGCAGGCAGCCCCGAGGCTGTTGTTGCGGCTGTTCAGAATTACGCAGATGCGGTTTATCTCGGCCTTGGCGGCTTTAACGCAAGGCAGGGCGCCAAAAATTTTACGGATGAGGAATTTCTCGCCGCTGTCAAATATTGTCACGAAAGAGGCTGTAAGGTCTATGTAACCCTGAATACCCTCTGCTCAGACAGGGAGCTTCCCGAGGCAGAGCGCCTGGCAAACTTTGTATCAAATGCGGGTGTTGATGCGGTTCTGGTTCAGGACCTTGGACTTGCAGCACTTTTAAGGGCAACCAATCCGGATTTAACCCTTCATGCAAGCACGCAGATGAGTGTTCATAACCTTGCAGGTGTATTTGCCGCTGCCGAGCTTGGAATGAAAAGAGTTGTCCTTGCAAGAGAGCTGAGTCTTGAGCAGATTAAATTCATAACCGCCCGTTCCCCCATAGAGATAGAGGTTTTTGTCCACGGAGCTCTTTGCTTCTGCTACAGCGGACAGTGCTATATGTCTTCCGTAATAGGAAGACGAAGCGGTAACCGCGGAATGTGCGCCCAGCCCTGCAGAATGCAGTACAGTCTCGGCCGCAAGTCCGATGAATATCCTATGAGTCTGAAGGACAGCTGTCTTATAGAGCATCTTCCGGAGCTTGAGGAGGCAGGTGTTGCCTGCATAAAAATCGAGGGCAGAATGAAGCGCCCCGAGTATACGGCGATAGTAACGGGAATATACCACCGTGCCATAAGCGAGCACCTTCCGCCCACAGAGCGCGAGATGAAGATGCTTAAAGCGGCTTTTTCCCGTGACGGATTTACGGACGGATATCTGACAGGTAAAAAACAGGATATGTTCGGCATAAGAGGTGAGCCTGACAGAACCGCCGCTGCAATGTTCAGCGAAGCAAGAAAGGCCTATTCCGCAGGAGAAGTCAGAAGAGTCGATGTTGATTTTTATGTATCCGCAAGAAAGGGTGAGAGCATCAAGCTCTACGCCAACGATGATGACGGCAACAAGGTATCTGTTTTCGGCCCTGTCCCCGAAATAGCGGATAAAAATCAGCTTTCCGAAAAATATCTGGAAACCCAGCTTTATAAAACTGGCGGAACTCCCTTCCGCTGCAGAAGTGTCAGGGCGAGCGTTGACGAGGGTCTGTTCTGCTCTGCATCCGTAATTAATGCTTTAAGACGTTCCGTTCTCGATAAACTGACTGCCGAGAGAGGTAAAGAATCGGGAAGGCGTGAGGGCCTTGTTCCCGCCGAGCCTTACAATAAGCTTCAGGGAAGGCCCGTACTCAATTTCCGCGTAAGTGAGCTCAGACAGATTACTCCGGAGCTTGCCCAGCTCGGACCCACTGTACTTTATGTTCCTCTTGTTCTCGCTGCAACCGCACCGGAGGAAACTCTTGCTCCCTTTATCAGTAAGGAAACGGAGCTTTGTGCGGTAATGCCGCGCATAATCTCCGACAGTGAGATGAAGGAGGTCGGAAGACTTCTTAAAAAAGCCCGTGAAAACGGATTTTCCACAGCCCTTGCCGGAAATCTCGGACATATTGCCATTGCAAAGGCCTGCGGAATGAATGTACGCGGCGATTTCGGTATGAATGCCTATAACGGCAGAACTCTGAAGACAATTTCCGAGGCAGGCCTTCTGTCTCAGACGCTGTCCTTTGAGCTTCGCCTTTCTCAGATAAGAGATATGCCAAAGCCGATTGATACGGAGCTTCTGGCTTACGGACGGCTGCCTCTGATGGTAAGTGAGCAGTGCCTCGTTACCCCCGGAGGCTGTGCCGGACTTAAAAACAAACCCGAGGACGAGCCCTGTGCACGGCCCTGCGCAGAGTCCAGAACAATGCTCTCCGACAGAACGGGCTCCGCCTTCCCCGTCATAAGGGAATTCGGTTGCAGAAATGTGATTCTCAACTCCTCAAAGCTGTTTCTCGGAGATAAGCCTCAGGACTTTGCAGACCTGAATCTCTGGGGTGTCAGCCTGTTGTTTACAACAGAAACTCCCCGGGAGTGCGTAACCGTCGCAAAATCCTACCTCGGAATGAATGAGTACAGCCCCAACGGACTTACCCGCGGGCTTTATTACAGAGGTGTGGAATGAGAATTATCCTTGCCTCGGGCTCACCGAGAAGAAAAGAGCTTCTGGGAAAATTTATTCCCTCTCTGGAGATAATCCCATCCCGTGCCGATGAGCCCTCGTTTCCGGAGCTCGGCCCTGCTGAAACCGTTAAAAAGCTCGCCTTAATCAAAGCAAGAGAGGTTGCCGGGAGAGAAGCGGGAAGAGGAGATATGGTTATCGGGGCCGATACGGTTGTGGCCATAGATAATAAGATTCTCGGAAAGCCACGCGATGAGGCTCATGCAGGAGAAATGCTCCGGGCTCTGTCCGGTTCTGTTCACGAAGTGTTTACAGGCGTGTGCATAATCAAGGACTGGGAAGAGTGTTGCTTTGCGGAAAAGACCGAAGTATATTTCAGACGCCTGACCGATTATGAAATAGATGCCTATATTGCTTCCGGAGAGCCTATGGATAAGGCGGGTGCATACGGAATTCAGGGCATTGCATCGCTTTTTGTTGAAAAAATCAACGGTGATTATTTTAATGTTATGGGCTTCCCCGTATGTGCTGCGGGAAAGCAACTTGAAAAAATGGGTGTGAAGTTAATTTGAAACCGAAACAGTTTTTAATAAAATACGGAACTCGCTTTGTTATTGCAGTTGCTGTTCTGGCTGTTATAGTAGGTGCAGGCGCATCTTCAAGAAACGGCAAGGCCGGTTTGTTTAAGAATGCCGACGGCTCCCTCAAGGCTCCTGTTCAGAAGGCGGCAAGCGCCGTTGTAGACTGGATTGAGAGTCTTTATGGTTATATCTATACCTATGACTCCCTTGTGGCGGAAAACGAAACTCTTCGTGCCGAAAATGCTCAGATAAGAGAGCAGGTCAGAAACTATGAAGAGGTCGATGCCGAGAATGTTCGTCTCCGTGAGCTGCTCAATCTTAAGCAGAAGCATTCCGATTTCGTTTTTGTATCCGCCAAGATAGTATCATGGGACCCGTCTGATTACACATCTATATTCTCTGTCTCAAAGGGAAGTGAGGATGGCATTGAAGTCGGTGACTGTGTTCTGACGGAGTACGGTACTCTTGTGGGACAGGTTTTTGAGCTTGGCGATACCTGGTGCAACATAAGAACCATTATAGACGTCGATATGGACCTTGGTGCACTTGCGGG
>JAKSPP010000047.1 GCA_024404735.1 Oscillospiraceae bacterium
GGCATTATGACGGCCCTTTGGAGACAGGCCGGTACAGTATCCGTAATAGTTCTCGGCGGCTGTAGCCTCATAAGTCCTAAAGTAATAGTACCTATGTCCTTTGTCCTCTGCAGTATGGTTTCCGTACTCATAGGAACCTCCTTCGGAACGGCTGCGACAATGGGAGTAATCTGCGCTTCCCTTGCGGGGGCTATGGGAATTTCTCCGGCATTATACGGAGGCGCGATTTTAGCCGGCTGTTATTTCGGTGACCGCTGCTCTCCCGTTTCCACAAGTGCCCTTCTTGTTTCGGGGCTTACAAAGACCAATCTTCACGACAACATAAAGGAAATGGCAAAAACTGCCGTTATTCCTTTTATAATCAGCGTTATTCTGTATATTGTTTTCGGAGGCAGCGGACGGGAAAACGAAAGCATTCCGGACCTCTATCCCGTATTTGCCGGAGAAACGAGCCTGTCTCTTTTGTGCCTCATCCCCGCGGCGGTAATAATTATTCTGTCCTTACTCAGGATGAAGGTAAAAAGAACCATGATTATCAGCATCGCCTCGACGGTGCCGGTTTGCCTTTTTGTCCAGAAGGCTTCCTTTGCGGATATTCTTAAAACAGCGCTGCTGGGATATGTGCCTAAAACAGAGGCCGCTTCGCAGCTCCTAAACGGAGGAGGCGCCGCCTCGATGATTAATGTTGTTGCGATTTTGTGCATCTCCTCGGCCTATGCCGGTATTTTTTCGGAGACAGAGCTTATTTCGGGAATAAAAAAAGTCGTCGGAAAAATAAGCGACCTTTTAGGCCCCTTCGGTGCTGCGGCATCGGTTTCCGTTTTAACCTCCGCAATCTCCTGCAACCAGACCCTTGCCACCATGCTGACTCATCAGCTCTGCTCGGAAACCGAAAGGGATGAAAAGCGCATGGCAATAATTCTTGAGAATACGGCCATAGTAATTGCGCCCCTTATCCCGTGGTCAATAGCCGGAGGAGTTCCTCTTGCAACGGTGGGTGCTCCCTCAAAAGCCCTTTTATTTGCATTTTTCCTTTATGTTCTTCCGATTTACGGTTTTGTCCGCAGCTTTTTCGCATTTAAGAGAAAAAACAAATCCGGTGTTTAAGGAGGTTTAAGTCTATGAAAAACGCAGTTTTAATTATTATGGCCCTGTGCCTTCTTCTTGCCCTTGCAGCCTGTACGGATAAACCGGCAGACACCGATAAAACAGACCTTGGCGAGACAATCGGAAACGCCCTTAATAAACCGAAGCCCTCTCCCGAAGACGACGGTTACCCCACAGGGGGTATGGTCTCGGAAAATACCGAGCTTAGTCCGCTAAAGGGAAATCTCGGAGATGTTACGGAATTTTCCTTCAGATACTGCGAGAGCGGTTACAGATATGATTTGGATTTTGATGCCGCGGCGGGAAATACTCTTGCTGTAACAATAAATGAAGACGGTGGCGAAAAATACTCTGCGGAAATAAGCCTTGACGCTGAGCAGCTTGCCGAATTCAATGAGCTCATTTTGGGTAGCAAAATTACAGATTACAACGGATACAGCGTTATAAAAGGCGGAATAGATCCGGATGTAGGCGAGATGAGTGCTTACGGAACCTTTTTTGGCGGGGCCGGGCTCAGCGTTTCCTGCAATGCCGGTGACTTTCCCCCTGACTGGGAAGAGGTCCGGTATCGTCTTATCAAAGGAATCAAGGAAATATCCGGATACAACGACTATATCGCTCCCGAGCCCTGCTTTGCGGACAGACTCATCGGTGTCTGGTTCTGCCCCTTCCCGGATGAGGACGATATGGGCTACACCCTTTCACTGCTGGGAAAAAGAAACGGAATGGTTTTCGGAGAGGTATGTGAGGGCGGTTATTCCTACTGGGGAATTATTATTATTCCCGGTGAAGGGGATGGCGAGAATGCCGCAGCCTGCAGAATAGTGGAGTATTCCGACGGACTGGGCGCCGATAACTGGCATATCTGGAATGAGGGAATAGACTATACCCTTGAGATTTCCGAAGACGAAAGCTACCTTTCCTTCTTCTCCGCCGATGCAGAAAATGCTTACCTTTCCGGTATGGGCTTTGAAAAAATCGCATCCGATGCCCTTTCTTATGATGTGGGAGAAAGAGCCGCATATGCAGAGGAGCTTTTTGAACACACAGAGCTTAAGGCATCGGCCTTCGGTGACAGAACAGATTCTTCCCTGGGCAATTCCGGAGAGGTCTTTCTTTCACTCCGTGAAGACGGCTTATTCCTCTATGCGGACCTTGATATGTTCTTTTGCCCCGTTGTTTATACGGGCCGTTATTTCTTCTCGGGTGATGATATCGTTTTCGATGCCGCAAGAGTGGGTGCCTTCAAAGAGCCTATTCTCAGCACCGCAAAATATACCCTCACAAGTCCCTTCACAGTGCTCCTCAGTGATGAAAAACCCCTTGATTTCTCTTCCTCGGGCGCTCTTCTTTTTGAGTATCTCGGAAATGACGTAACTCTGAATTTAATACCCGAATATTAAAGATAAAAAGCAAAGCCCGCAGGGAAAAAGAAGAAATTCTTTTCTCTGCGGGATATTTTTATGTGTTTTCAGTTCAGGAAGGCTTCCTTTGGTGTCTGTCCGTACTGCTTTGCAACGGCTCTCAGGTCGTCATCCGAAAGACGGTTAACTCTCTCATGGCCGGCTGTCAGCATATAAATCATTGCGGCTTTTTCGGCTGTTTCCGTAAGACCCAGAGCTTCGTCAAGAGTTCTTCCCACGGCGTACAGACCATGAAGCGCCCAAATAATTATGCGGTATTCACGCAGCTTTTCTGCGGTTGCCTCCGCAATCTCATCGGTTCCGCAGACCATCCAGGGCAGAACTCCCACTCCGTCGGGGAAGATTATTATGCTTTCGGTGCACATCTGCCATAGGCTTCTGTTGAATTCTCTCTCATCAAGGGCGTGAATGTGTGTCATTGCAAGAAGATTCTGGGGATGGCAGTGCATAACGATTCTGTTTTCGGGGTCTGTTTTAAGTCTTGTTAAGTGTCCGAGAAGGTGGGCGCTGAGCTCGGAGGTAAACCCGCCTCCGTCACTAAGTCCCCATAAAAGCATAACGCTCCTTCCGTCGGGGCTGACTCTGGCAATTCCCAGATTCTTTTCAGGGTCCTTTTCGATGTTCTTGAAATATTTACCCGTCCCCGTTGCGGCAAAGTATCTGCCCGCAAGAGGAGAGGCATCGATTCCGAGGGGGAAGGTTTTTATAACCTTTTCCGTATCGAGATATTCTTTTATTTCTTCTTCATCAAGAAGAAGGCTGATATTACCGCTGTTTCTTTCATCCCAGCCCTGTCTGTACATATTTGCGGCGGTTTCGCCGAGCTCCCTTATAAAGGGGGCAGTCAGTATATTTTTCATGGAGTAGTCCTCTCGATTATAAGTTTCTTACTGTAAAAATTATACTCCCGCCGCTCTCGTATGGCAATAGAGTTTTTTCTTTTGCAGGTATGTAAAAAATCATTTGTCTGCGCAGAGACTTTATGCTATAATGCTTTGTTAAATGAACAAAGAATTTATGGAGAATAATATGAACATTGCTGTTTTATGCGGTGGTATTTCAAGTGAAAGAGACGTATCCCTCACCTCCGGCTCCGGCGTTGCAAGGGCTCTGAGAGAAAGAGGACACAGGGTACTTCTTCTTGATATATTTCTCGGAATTCCCGGTGAGGTCGGCGACCCTTCTGCTCTTTTTACAAGTATTTCCGACGGCTCCGGCTTTTCTGTTTCCGAGGAGGCACCGGATATTGAAAAAATAAAGGCATCAAGAGGCGGCAGAGAGCTTATCGGCCCCAATGTGCTGAAGCTCTGCGCCTGCGCGGATATCTGCTTCCTCGCTCTTCACGGTGATATCGGAGAAAACGGAAAGCTGCAGGCTCTTCTGGATATTTACGGCATCAGATATACGGGCAGCGGCTATCTCGGCTCTGCCATTGCCATGAATAAGTCTGTTTCCAAGGCATTATTCAAGGAGGGCGATGTTGCAACCCCCGAGGGAATCACTCTTAAGGCCATGCCGGATTGGGCCCCCTTCTTTGGCTTCCCCTGTGTTGTAAAGCCCTGCAGCGGCGGCTCATCTGTTGCAACGGCGATTGTAAAAACAAAGGAAGAATATATGCTCGCAATGAAGGAGGCCTTCCGTTATGAGGACAGTGTCCTTGTTGAGAGATATATAAAGGGTCGCGAGTTTACCTGCGGTGTTATGGCGGGAAAATCCATGCCCGTTATAGAAATTATTCCCAAAAGCGGTTTTTACGATTATAAAAACAAATATCAGGCCGGTGCCACAGAGGAGATTTGCCCCGCAAACATTCCCGAGGCTCTTGAAAAGCGCATAAGAAGTGAGGCGGAGAAGGTTTTTTCCGTTCTCAAAATCGACTGCTACTGCCGTGTTGATTTCCTCCTTGACGAAGCAAGAGACATTATTTACACACTGGAGGCAAATACCCTCCCGGGAATGACTCCCACAAGTCTCATTCCTCAGATGGCAGAGGCAGAGGGCAGAAGCTACGGTGAGCTCTGCGAAAAAATAATCGAAGTTGCTATGGAGAAGTACTCTTCATGAAGAATATGACCATAGAGCTCATAAACAGGGCTCTTGATGTAAAGCTCCCTCCTTCCTTTGCGCCTTCATGCGGACACCTTACGGATGTCATAACAGACTCCCGCAAGGTAAGCCCCGGCTGCCTCTTTGCGGCCATAAAGGGAGAGAGGTCCGACGGACACGACTATATTGCCTCCGCATTCTCTAAGGGGGCTTCTGTCTGCATCGGTGAAAGAATTCCGGATGGCCTTTCGGAGGATGAGAAAAAACGCCTTGTCATTGTCCCCGATACTGTATCGGCACTGGGAAGCCTGTCAAAGGCTTACAGGGAGTGCTTTAACATCCCAGTTGTTGCCGTAACGGGCTCCGTGGGAAAGACAACGACAAAAGAGCTTATTTGCTCGGTTTTGTCCCGCAGGTACAGGGTTCATAAAACAGCGGGCAACTTCAATAACGACCTTGGCGTCCCCCTGACGCTTTTCGGACTCCGCGAGGAGCACGAAATCGCCGTTGTGGAGCTCGGTGTTTCTCATTTTGGGGATATGGACAGAATAGCCTCAAAATCCCTTCCCGACAGCGCCGTATTCACAAACATAGGTGATGCACACCTTGAGTTTCTTGAAGACCGCGAGGGAGTTTTCAGAGAAAAGGGAAGGGTAATGGCTTATCTCTCCGGAAGGGGCAGAGTATTTGCCTGCGGAGATGATGCCATTCTGGCAAGGCTTTGTGAAAGAAGCGATGCCGTCCTCTACGGTCTCGGAGAAAACTGCAGCCTCAGGGCGGAAAATATCAGACTCTCGGGAGAAAGCGGAAGCGCATTTGATATAGTATCGGAAGGAAAAAGCTTTAAGGCAATGACAAATGCCTTCGGTGACCACCTTATTCTTGCGGCCTTAAGTGCCGCCGCAGTCGGTACCTTCTACGGTCTCTCGGAAGAAGAGATTGCTGCCGGAATCGCCGATTATACACCCACCGGAAGCAGAGCACGGCTTATAAAATGCGGAGACGTTACGGTCATTGATGACTGCTATAATGCCAACCCCACCTCTGTGTCCTCTTCTGTTTCGTCTCTTTCAAAGCTGGAGGGCAGAAAAATCTGCATTCTCGGTGATATGCTTGAGCTCGGCAAAAATGAAGCGGAGCTTCACAGGGATATGGGGCTTTTATGTAAAAAGCTTAACATCGATATGGTGCTGACTGTGGGAAGACTGTCCGAAAATACGGCAGAGGCCTTCGGAGGAAGCTCCTTTTCCTCCAATGAGGAGCTTATAAAAAAGCTCCCGGAGCTTTTGCTTCCGGGAGACAATGTGCTTGTTAAGGCATCACACTCTATGAGGTTTGAAGAAATAACAAAGGCCATAGAGAAAATGTATGAGGGTTGATTTTATTCACTCAGCCTCTGTTCTTTTCGTATATTTTAACCAGGCCCTCCATTACAAGATGGGGGGCTTTTATTATGCCCTCTCTCCTGCAATGCGGGATAATCGTGTCGGCCCACTCGCCTGTTGCAACAACGCTTATCTCTTCGCCCAGCTCTTCGGAGAGTCTGTCCAGAATTCCGTCCACCATGGCGGCAGTGCCGTAAATCAGACCTGACTGCATACTGTCAACGGTGTTCTTTCCGATAACCGCAGACGGTGCGGAGGGGCTTACATTGGGAAGCTTTGCGGCCGAGCCCGAAAGAGAGCGCTGCCCCGTCATGACGCCGGGTGAGATAAGTCCGCCCAGATATTCACCCTTGCTGCTGAGAACTCCGAAAACGCAGGCAGTGGAAAGCTGAACGGTTACGCAGGGAAGGGGATAGCTTCCGAGGGCGGCAACAGCCGCGGCGGCTATATTTCCTCCCAACTCCGAAGGGTTATCAAGGCGTATTTTCAGGCCTGTCTTGAGCCCGGGGCCCACTATAATGGGCTTAAGTCCGGTGAGTTTCTCGGCGCAGAGGGCAAGAACTCCCGTAATTTCCGGGACAACCGAGGAGATTATTACACCTTCAATGGAATTGGTTTCAACATTTTTGGATTCAAAGAGCATTTTAAGAAGAACGGAGTACTCGTCGGAGGTTCTCAGTTTATCTGTTGAGAGAATATAATGCTCACGGCAGATTTTCCCTTCCGCAAGGCAGACATTGATTCCGGAGTTTCCGATTTCTATAGTTAAAAGCACGGCTTTACACCACCTTTTTCGGCAATATTATTAAATATAACTTTACCAAAACATAAGCAATTTGTCAAAACAGAAAAATAAAAAACCGCTATAAAAAACAAATGAAAAAAATTTAACAATATGAAAAGAATGCTTGTATTTCTAATGGTTTTATGATAAAATGCTCCAAAGCTGTGTGTAACACGACTGTTAATTTAATTATATGAAAGGAAATATCTGAAATGTCTTACAAAGTTACCAGAAGAGACGAAGCTGTCAAGTATGAGGCTCCCGGCCACTTCGACGTTAGAACCACCCGTCTTCACAACCCCGCTGAGGTTAACGAGGGCACCATCGTTCACGGCCTTTCCCACTTCCTCCCCGGCGGCGGCGCAAATGTTGCTCCCGCAAACTTCGAAATGATTTACTACATCATCTCCGGTGAGATGACTGTTGAGCTTTACGACGAGAACGATGTTGCTACCAAGTACGTTCTCCACGAGGGCGACAGCGTTCACTTCGGCAAGGGCACCAAGCGCGGCTGCCTCAACACCGGTGTTGTTGCTGCTCAGATGATGACCATCATGATCAAGCCCCAGGCATAATCTGCTTGATCATTAAGAATTAAAACACATCAACTTACAGGAGCGTACCATGGTCCCCCACCTTGACCCCAAAGAACTTGAATTAAAGGATTCCTTTATCTTCGGCAGACCCGTAAAGGTTCCCAATTATCCCCTTTCTCAGCACGACAACGAGGTTCTTGCATTCCAGCGCAAGCCCTGGTGGATGGCTAAGCAGGCTATGGATACCGTCCTCTTCACCCCCACTGTAATTCCCGATTGCATTGCACGTGCACTTGTTTTCGAAGGCCAGCCCTTTGATATGGCAAACGCCGGCGGCAAGGATATGTTCGGCATTGACTGGGAGTACATCCCCTCTGTCGGCGGTTCCATGGTTCGCCCCGGTGCTCCCTTCCTCGATGATATCACCGAGTGGTACGACAAGGTCGTATGGCCCGATGTTGATTCCTGGGACTGGGAAGGCTCTGCCAAGATTAACGAAGGCACCTACCTCAGACCCGAGAACTTCAACCAGATCTGGTTCTACTCCGGATACTTTGAGAGACTTATCTCCATGCTCGACTTCGAGGAAGCTCTCATGGCTATCGCTGTTGATGATTACAAAGAGGATGTTCACGCTTTCTTTGAGAAGCTGACCGACCTTTACATCGATATCTTCGATCACATCAAGAAGTACTTCCCCTCTGTAAACGCAGTCTTCTTCCATGATGACTGGGGCTCTCAGAAGGATGCATTCTTCTCTCCCGCACTCTGCGAAGAGATGATCGTTCCTTACATGCGTCGTCTTACCGACCATCTCCACAGCATCGGCATTTTCTGTGAGATTCATTCCTGCGGAAACAACATCAAGCAGGTTCCCAACTACATCAAGGCCGGCTGGGACCTCTGGGCTCCCCAGCTCATGAACGATTGCTACGAAATCTACGACAGATACGGCGATCAGATTTCCATTGCAACCTTCCCCATGAACATGCCCGAAGAGGTTATGGCAAAGCCCACAGACGCCGAGAAGGGCGAAGCTTTCGCAGCTCTCCCCGAGGAGCAGCAGAGACAGATTGCAAGAGACTTTGTAAATCGTGTCTGCACCAAGGAAAAGCCCTCCTTCTTCAACTTCTATGCTGCTCACTTCCTCACTCCCGCATTCAGCGAGGAAATGTACAAGCAGTCCAGAATGAACATGGCTGACTGATAATTCCCAAAAAGTGTTTTTATCCCCCGTGCCTTCCGGCACGGGGGATTTTTGCATGCATATAAAACGAAAAACGCTGCCGTTTTATAAACTGACGGGGGCATATTTTCAGGTAGTATAATAAAGGCAGGCATTCCGCGTAGAATGCCTGCCTTATGTTAAAGAAGAAAAATCTTAAAAACCAAGCTTGATTTTTCTTTTTCCTCTTTTTGCGGTATCTGCCCTTACGGGAGCCATGGCATCCTCGCTTATTTTTCCGCAGCAGCGAAGCTGGCTTATTGCCTCATTTACGACACAGTAGGTGTTGGCGGTGCCGATGGAATCGGAAACATACTCAACGGCTCTTTCCTTTCTTATGCCAAGTCTGGAGCCTGTTTCAACGGCATCGATATTTGCGCCCAGGAACATGAACTCCCAGCCGTATTTCTCTGTCTCGTGCTCAATCATCTTCTTGACCTTTGCAGAGGAGTATTCCCTGCTGCTGTTTTCCATACCGTCGGTGATTATGACGAACACAACCTTTTCGGCTCTGTATTCCTCGGAAACGCTTTTCTGAACGCGGATGATTTTATCCATTGTTCTTCCTATTGCATCGATAAGGGCGGTGGAGCCGCCGACACGATACTCGTTTTCGGTCATGGGGCTGAGAGCGTTTACATCTACCCTGTCGTGGAGAAGCTCGTAGTCGTTGTCAAACAAAACGGTTGTGATACGGCACTCGCCATCCAGCTCCTGCTGCTTTTTCAGCATGCTGTTGAAGCCGCCGATGGTGTCGCTCTCAAGGCCGGACATGGACCCCGATTTGTCGAGAATAAATACCAGTTCTGTTAATCCTTTTTTCATTTTAAGTTCCTCCCTGAATTGTTTTTTTCTTTTGATGGTCTGAGTATAGCTTAATTAGGAGGACAAAAGGTCGCTCATCCGGCGACATTTTTTAAAATAAAAAAGCTCTGTCCGAAGACAAAGCTTTTTTCGTATCGGATATAATAATGAGAAAACGGTAAGGGAGTTATCAGAGGGTGGGGCCTGCCTTAACGAGCTCGGCGCCGCCTTCGATGCCCTCGTACTTTGCAAAGTTCTTGATGAATCTGCCGGCTAAGTCCTTTGCCTTCTCTTCCCATGCGGATGCATCTGCGTAGGTGTCGCGGGGATCGAGAATTCCGCTGTCAACTCCGGGCAGAGCGGTGGGGACCTCAAGGCCGAAGTATGGGATGACCTTGGTATCTGCCTCGTTGATGGCTCCGGAAAGAATGGCATTTATGATTCCGCGGGTATCCTTAATGGAAATACGCTTGCCGGTTCCGTTCCAGCCGGTGTTTACAAGGTATGCCTTCGCACCGGACATGTTCATCTTCTTAACAAGCTCGCTTGCGTACTTAGTGGGAGGCAGCTCCAAAAATGCCTGACCGAAGCAGGCGGAAAAGGTGGGGGTGGGCTCGGTGATTCCGCGCTCTGTTCCCGCAAGCTTTGCTGTGAAGCCGGAGAGGAAGTAATACTGAGTCTGCTCGGGAGTGAGAACAGATACAGGAGGCAGAACGCCGAATGCATCGGCAGAAAGGAAAATGACGTTCTTTGCTGCGGGAGCGGCGGAGATGGGGCGAACGATGTTCTTGATGTGGTCGATGGGGTAGCTTACACGGGTATTTTCGGTTACGCTCTTGTCGGCAAAGTCAATCTTGCCCTGCGCATCAACGGTAACATTCTCAAGAAGTGCGTTTCTCTTGATTGCGTTATAAATATCGGGCTCGGACTCGGGGTCCAGATTGATTACCTTTGCATAGCAGCCGCCTTCGAAGTTGAATACGCCGTTATCGTCCCAGCCGTGCTCGTCGTCACCGATGAGAAGTCTGTTGGGGTCGGTTGAAAGGGTGGTCTTGCCGGTTCCGGAGAGACCGAAGAAGATGGCGGTGTTCTCGCCGTTTAAGTCGGTGTTTGCAGAGCAGTGCATGGAAGCAATGCCCTTGAGAGGCAGATAGTAGTTCATCATGGAGAAGAGACCCTTCTTCATCTCACCGCCGTACCAGGTGTTGAGAATGACCTGCT
>JAKSPP010000048.1 GCA_024404735.1 Oscillospiraceae bacterium
CACCCTTCTACTAGCGCCACTGCGCCCGCCCACCATTCCCCCGCCTCGGTGGCCGCCTTCGGGTCGCGCCCATTGCTCAAGATGTCGGGATTGTCCTCGAGAAGTCTTATTGTGTTGACGATAAGGTCGTCAAAGTCCATGGCATCGGCATTGCGGAGCCTTCTCATATACTCCTTGTAGATGCCCGCAACAACCATTCTTCTCCTGTCGCCGGAGGCATTTGCTTCCTCCTGGAATTCATCAACGCTTAAAAGGCTGTCCTTGGCCTTGCTTATCTCGGACAGTACCGCTCTGGGCGGGAAGTTCTTCTCGTCGATGCCGTTGTCGGAGAGAATATGCTTCACAACACTCTGCATATCGCTTGTGTCGTAAATTGTAAAGCTTTTTGAGAAGCCCAGTCTGTCCGCATCCCTGCGCAGAATTCTGACGCAGGCGGAGTGGAAGGTTTGCGCCCAGATGTCCGAGGCCTCGGGGCCTATGGCCTTTTCAAGCCTGTCGCGAAGCTCACCCGCGGCCTTGTTTGTAAAGGTGATGGCAAGAACCCTCCAGGGCTTGACGGGGGAAACCGCGGCAAGCTTTATTGCCTCCTCGGAGGGGCCTGCCTCAAACAGAGCGATGTCCTCCTCCCTTGCTGTGGAGGGAACAAAGTCACTTTCCGAGGCAAGACCGTAGCGCAGAAGATTAATGACTCTGTTAATGACAACGGTGGTCTTTCCGCTTCCCGCTCCCGCAAGAATGAGAAGTGGGCCGGACACTGTCATAACAGCCTCCTTCTGCTGAGGGTTGAGAGATGAAAAATCTCTTGCAATCATCTCCCGTCTTGCTTTTATATATCTTTCCTTGAAGCTTGTATCCATATAGTAATAAGTACCCTTTATCTGTTATATGCCCATAAATGAGCGCATAAGCTCCTGCTTCTCTCCGGCGTCTGCCTCTTCGGAGCAAAGTCCGCGGGAAATAAGCTTTTCCTCAAAGGCGCCGACGGTATTTATAAGCTCCCCGCACTCCTCTGCGAGAATCTCCTCGGGCTCAATGTCAAGAGCCTTGGAAACGGCAACGGCGTTCATAAAAAGCTTCTTGAGGGCCTTTTTGCCGGCCTCCCTGTCATTGTCCTTAAGAGCCTCCATAAGAGAGGCGGCGTGCTCTTTCGCATTTTCGGCGGCCTCGGAGGCAGAGGGAAGCTCATATCCGCCTGCGGCAGCTCTCTTCTGAACCTTTCTTGCCCTGAGTAGGGCGGGCATAGCCTCCGTTACGCCCTCCATGGACATCTTTATGGTCTCCTGTCCCTTTTCCTTTCTCTTTGCAGAGTCCCAGGTGTTAAGGGCGGAGTCGACGTTTTCGGCATTTATCTCACCGAAAACATGGGGGTGGCGGAAAACCAGCTTCTTGCAGGCGGTGTCGCAGACATCGTCAAGGTTGAAGTGACCCTCCTCCTCCTCCATTCTGGAGTGAAGAAGAACCTGCATAAGAAGGTCGCCCAGCTCCTCAAGGAGATTTTCTCTGTCCTTTGAGTCAATGGCCCCTGCAAGCTCATAGGCCTCTTCGATTACATTCTGCCTGATGCTCTCATGGGTCTGAACTCTGTCCCAGGGACAGCCGTCGGGAGCGCGGAGACGGGCTGTAAGTGCCTCGAAATCTCTTATATCGTACTTTTCTTTAATAACAAATTCCATATTGCCGAACTATTATCCTTATGATGAAATGATTTATTTGATGTGGAGAAGCTTTGCAATTTTGTCTCCCTTGGGAATAAGGGCCATATCCTCGGCTGTTATCGCTCTTGCCTTAATAACGAGAACAAAGTAGACGATAACTCCGGCGCCGATGGAAACAAGCATGGAAAGGGCTGTGCCCATCCATGTGGAGGGAAGTATGCGGGAGGCAAGCATATTAACGGCAAAGGCACATACGCCCATTGCCGCAGTGCAGATAAGGGGCCCGAAGAACATGCCCTTGATTGAGGGGCGTCTTTCCTTCATGCTTCTGCGCAGGAAGTAAACGTTCAGAACGCACATAATTGCGTAGCAGGCGATGGTTCCGATGGGGGCACCCTTGATGTTGATGTCGGGGTTGCCGACCAAAACCCAGTTTACGATGATTTTTGCCGCGCCGCCTGCAAGCATGGAAATAACGGGAAGTCTCTCGTTTCCGTGTGCCTGAAGAACGGCGTTTGTAATGAGGGAGGTGCATACAAAAAAGGCCGCAATTCCCATAAAGAGAAGAACGCTTCCGCCGGCCTCGTGGCTGCCCGGGTAGATAACCGACATAATGGGACCGGAGAGTATTGCAAGTCCCGCGCCCATGGGCATTGCAAGAAGAGATGAAATGCGGATGGAGGATTCTCCCACCTCACAGGCCTCATATTCCTTCTGCTTTGCGACAAAGGCCGCAATGGAGGGAACAACGGCGATGGTAAGGGGAGTTATGAAGGCAGCGGGAAGGTTGTAGAGAGTCATTGCCTTGGAGTAAACGCCCCACAGGGTGTCCGCAGCCTCGGAGGTGAAGCCCGCCGCTGTCTGAAGCCTTAAAAGAACAAGCTTGTTGTCTATGAGAGTAACAAGACTCATAACGCAGGAGCCGAGAGTAATGGGAACGCCTATCTTAATAAGGTCCCCGAGAATTTTGCCTGTTTTCTCGGGAATATCGTCTGCGTCGTCATCCTTTTCGGAGTAATGCTTTTTCTTGTAGTATGCCATATAGGCAAGGGCAACGATGCTGCCGGCCACAACGCCGAAAATGGCGCCTGCCGACTGCTCCGGAAGGCTCTTTCCCGCCTTCATGAAGGCAAAGGCGAGGATAAAGCCCACAACGGCCTTGAAGAGCACCTCAAGAACCTGACCGACGGTTGTGGGGAACATATTTCCTCTGCCCTGACAGTAGCCTCTGAAGGCGGCCAGAGCACAGCAGAAGAAAACCGCGGGGGACAGGGCAAAAATGCTCTGCGCCGACTTGGGCCCGTTCATAAAGGCCGCAAGCTCCTTTGAGAAGAAGAACATAAGGGCGGAGCACACAAGACCCATGGCCGAGAAGAAAATAAGGGCGGTCTTAAAAAGCTTCTTTGTCTGATTCTTTTTCTCTAAGGTGTAGGAGGCACTTATAAGCCTTGAAAGGGCAATGGGGAAGCCCGCTGTTGCGATTGTAAGGAAAAGATTGTAAATGTTATAGGCTGTGTTGAAGTAGCCGAAGCCGTCGTCCCCGAGAATATTGCCGAGGGGAATCTTGTAAACAGCGCCGAGGATTTTCATAATGATAACTCCGGCGGTCAGAATGACGGCTCCGTGAAGATAGTTCTGCTGTTTCGGTTCGCTCAAGCCTCTGTACCTCCGGGAATATCGGATTTTCTTATTTCCATAAGCTCCTCCTTGCTGGGAGCTTCAACGCTTGCAAGTCTGTTTGCCTGCTCCACAATCATTTTCTCGAATATATTGCGGACGTCTCTTCCGTTACCGAAGTTCTCGTCCCTGTTTTCGTAAAGCTGATTGAAGAAGTCCCTGCAGAAGTCCCTTGCCTCTTCCTCAAGAGCGTAGCCGTTTTTCTCCAGCATATTGCAGAAGATTGCATAAAGCTCGGGGCCCTCGTAATCGCGGAAGTTGAAGTACTTGTTGAAGCGTGACTGCAGGCCGGGGTTTGCGTTAATGAAGCTGTCCATGGGCTCGGTGTAGCCGGCAACGATAACCACAAGCTCGTCGCGGTGGTCCTCCATGGCCTTCAGAATGGTGTCTATTGCCTCGTGACCGAAGTCGTTTTCACCGCCCTCGGCAAGGGCATAGGCCTCGTCAATGAAGAGAACTCCTCCCAGAGCGGAGTCTATAACCTCCTTTGTCTTCAGGGCAGTCTGACCTACAAAGCCCGCAACAAGGCCGCCTCTGTCAACCTCAATAAGCTGTCCCTTGGGCAGAACGCCGATGGCTGCATAGAGCCCCGCAAGAAGTCTTGCAACGGTTGTCTTGCCTGTTCCGGGATTGCCCATAAATACAAGGTGCAGGCTCATGGGGGGGACGGGAAGTCCGGCATCCTTGCGAAGCTGTCTTATTCTCACAAGGTTTACAAGGCTTTTTACGTCCTTTTTTATATCCTCAAGTCCCACTAAGGCATCAAGCTTTGCCATAAGCTCGTCAAAATCGGGCTTTTCGACTTCCTCGGCGGGGGTGGAGGTGCCTTCCTCCTTCTTTTCGCCCGCTGTACCTGCGGAACTCTGTACGGGATTAGACTCCTTAAAGCCCGGTGCAAGGGAGGTGACGAAGTCTGCGGGATTAAGGGTGGACTTACTGCCGGGCTTTACTCCGGCGCTGTCGCAGAGAGCCCTTAATTTTTCACTGCAGTCGGTTATGTACTCGGCCTCGGACATGGTAACCTCATCGTCAACGGCGGCAAGGCAGAGAAGTATGTTTGTGAGCATGCGTATGAAAATGCGGGAGGTAACCGCACCGCTTATTCTGTCCCTTTCCGTCAAATCCCAGAAAAAGAGAGGGGGCATAAAGGCATTGCAGGAGCATACCTTTCCCGTAAGCTCCCATAAAAGAGCCTTAGGTGCGGGCTGACCCTTTGAAAAAAGCATATTGTAAGCGTCAACGTGTACATCGGAAATCTTTTCGGAATTGCTCCACAGGCCCAGTGCGCAGGAGCGGATAAACTCGTCAAGCTCGGGGGCAGTGCCCTTGCCCGCAGTTTTGTAAAAGGCCTCTGTGTTGGCAATATAGGTTTTGTGAAGCTCCTCGGGGCTTCTTTTCCAGTTTGAGGGCATATATATTCCCTTCCGCCGCAAAAATTAGCGGCTTTAAGTTGTTGATATTTTTAATATAATATTATATAATGATGTGAAATGCCCGCAGGGGCGCAATAAATCAGCAGATATTATACACTATTTTAATTAAAATTACAATGATTAATATTTTCGGCGGAGAAAATTAAGCTATGAGAATGCGCAAAAAACCCAATCTTGAAAAGAGAATGAACGAAACTGCGGAGCTTCTTATCAAAAGCCCCGAGAATAATAAAGGCTCCTGGCGTGAGCTTTTCCCCGGTTATGAAAAGCTCTGGCTGGAGCTGGGCTGCGGCAAGGGAAGATTTACCGCCGGAACAGCCGCGGAAAACCCCGATGCCTTCATCGTTGCCGTTGAAAAGGTATTCGATGCAATGGTAGTGGGTATGGAGAGAGTCAAGGCGGCTGACCTTCGTAACGTACGCTTTGTAGGCAGCGATGTAAAGCTTCTGGGCGAGATGTTCGCCTCCGGTGAGGTTGACAGAATCTTTATCAATTTCTGTGACCCCTGGCCCAAGAGCAGTGATGCAAAGCACAGGCTCACGGCCCCGGATTTTCTCCGCTCCTATGCCTCCCTTCTTCCCATAGGCGGTGAAATCTGCTTCAAGACAGATAACTTCCCCCTTTTCGACTGGTCCGAAAAGGTCCTTCGTGAGGAGGGCTGGGATATTTCCTTCTTCACAACCGACCTTCATAAGGACGGCATAAACGGAATTATGACGGACTATGAGGCCAAATTCCACGCAGAGGGCATAAAAATCAACAGGCTTGTTGCCGTTAAAACCGAAAAGACCCTTACTCTTGCCGCCGGCCCCCACGAGAGACTCAGGGATGCCTCTCTTGCCGATGCAATTGCAAATATTCTGAAGGCAAGAGAAGAGGAGAAGACAAGGGCAAAGGCCGAGGCCGAAAAAAGCGGGGAGGCCCTTAAGTAAATGAAATTCATTTCATGGAATGTAAACGGTCTACGTGCAGTACAGAAGAAGGGCTTTGAGGATATTTTTGCCTCTCTGGATGCGGATTTCTTCTGCCTTCAGGAGACAAAGCTTCAGGAGGGCCAGATAGATTTATCCTTCCCCGGATATAAGTCCTACTGGAGCTATGCCGAAAAGAAGGGCTACTCCGGCACGGCAATCTATACAAAGCACGAGCCTCTGTCCGTTGCTCACGGCCCCGGGGATGCTTTCCCGGACAATGAGGGCAGAGTGGTAACCCTTGAATATGAAAAGTTTTTCCTGGTCTGCGTTTACACCCCCAATTCTCAGGACGGTCTTAAGAGACTTTCCTACAGAATGGAGTGGGAGGATAATTTCCGTAAGTATCTCAAGGGTCTCTCGGAAAAGAAGCACGTTATTATGTGCGGCGACCTTAACGTTGCCCATGAGGAGATTGACCTTAAAAACCCCGCAACCAATCATATGAATCCGGGCTTTACCGATGAGGAAAGAGGCAAGATGACGGAGCTTCTGTCGGAGGGCTTCGTTGACAGCTTCCGCTTCCTTCACCCCGATGAAATCGGCTACTCCTGGTGGAGCTACAGGGCTGCGGCAAGAGAGAGAAACGTGGGATGGAGAATTGACTACTTTATTGTCTCCGAGGGGGCAAAGAAGCTCATTGACGAGGCTTATATCCTTCCGGAGATTATGGGCTCCGACCACTGTCCCGTTGCTCTTGAGCTTAAGCTCTGATTAAAGCCCCGCTTATAATGAAAGGCACAAAAATGAAAATTAAAAACAGCACTAAGGTAATATCCTTTCTTCTTGCACTTTTAATGCTCCTGTCCATGGCGGCTTGCAGTGTAACCGAGGAGGACATTTATAAAGCGGCGGATGCCGTATCTCAGGGCGTTGAGGTTATAAACAGCCTCGAAAATGCCGCCTCCGATATTAAGGATACGGCAAGTGAAATAATAAGCGAAGGCAAGGACGCCGTTTCGGATTTTGCCACGGAGCATCCCGAGGTCAGCCAGAAGGCCGAGGAAATAGTCGGCGGAATCGTCTCCGGTGTTGGGTCCTCCGATGAGGCAGGGCCCGAGGAGAGCGGTGCGTCCGATGCCATAGACGAAGACGGCGTTTACACCTCAAAGGATGAGGTTGCCCTTTATATTTACACCTACGGAAAGCTTCCCTCCAATTTTATCACCAAAAAAGAGGCGGAGGAGCTCGGCTGGTCCGGCGGCGGACTTGACAGATACGCACCGGGAAAATGCATCGGCGGTGACCGTTTCGGAAACCGTGAGAAGCTTCTTCCCACGGCAAAGGGGAGAAGCTATACAGAGTGCGATATTGACACTCTGGGCGCAAACTCCCGCGGGGCAAAGAGAATAGTTTTCTCCAATGACGGCCTTATTTACTACACGGATGACCATTATGAGAGCTTTACGCTCCTTTACGGGGAGGAATAATAAATGAGAATTTTCATTCTTGACGGCAATGAATTTAGCTCCCAGGAGGCTGCCCACGATTATATCGCAAGGGTTTTCCGTTTCCCCGATTATTACGGTAAGAATCTGGATGCGCTCTTCGACCTTCTTACGGAGTACGATAACCACACCCATGTAATTATTCTGCATCCGGCAATAATCAGAAAGAATCTGGGCGGCTACGGCGAGGCCATATTAAACACCTTTGAGGATGCCTCCGGCGGAAACGGCCTTCACCTTGCTCTTGACGGAGAATAATTAATAACAAAACGGAGATTTTATTCCATTGAAGCTTCGTAATCTTTTTCACATTCATAAAAAACAAGTATGCCCGCCGGATAATTACCTTGGCGGGCATGCTCTTAAAAGGGAATATATTGCCGTAACGGGAGAAAACCTCAAAATGTACGGCGGTAACCAGATGCGCCTTGGGAAGAAGTATCTTCGGTCCGGAGGCTGCGGCCTTATTGCCGCTGCCAATCTCGTCTCGTACCTGAGGGGGGATGTTTCTCTTACGGAGGAGGAGTATCTTGCCCTCATTAAAGAAATAAGATGGTGCTTCCCGCTTCTTTACAGCAGGGGGCTTAACGGCATCTCACTTGCAATCGGCATTAACCGCTGCTTTAGGAAGCTCGGGCTTCCCTATAAAGCCGTATGGGGTGTCAGAGCCTCGAAAATCCTCTCCCGTATGGAGAAAATGCTCTCCCGGGACATCCCCGTAATTTTCTCCGTGGGCCCGGATTTTCCCCTTATGTGGAGAAGCAAGAAGGTAACTCTGTATAAGCAGGATTCCTCCCTCCGCCTTGTGCCGGCGGCTTCGACAAGTGCCCATTATATGACGGCAACGGCCATCAGGGGCGATTTTATGCGTGTTTCCTCCTGGGGCACGGAATACTATGTAAGGCTTTCGGATTTCCTCTCCCTTGCGGGAGGCAGAAGCCCCGTTTTAACCAATATCTGCTATGTCAGAGGAAAGGGCAAAAGAAAATGAGCAAAGAAATTATGTGTCCGGATAAGCTTCAGCCGGTTAAAAAGCTCTGCCCCGTCGCGGGAAAGTGCGGTGGCTGTCAGCTTCAGAATATGGCCTATCCCGACCAGCTTAAATACAAGCAGAGTCTGGTAATCGGTCTTCTGGGAAAATTCTGCCGTGTTGACGATATCATCGGAATGGATAGCCCCTTCTTTTACAGAAATAAGGTTCAGGCCGCCTTCGGAAAGGGCAGAAACGGAATAATCTCCGGGGTATACCAGTCCTCCTCTCACAAAATCGTGCCCATAGATTCCTGCCTTCTTGAGGATAAAAAGGCAGATGAGATTATAGTTTTCATTAGAGAGCTCTGCCGGAAGCACAAGGTTTCCATCTTCAATGACGAAACGGGCAAGGGCTTTTTAAGGCATGTTCTTGTAAAAAGAAGCTTTGCCACCAACGAAATTATGGTGTGCCTTGTAACGGGAACGGCTCAGTTTCCCGGAAAAAGGGATTTTATTGAGTCGCTTCTAAGTCGTTTTCCCGAAATTACAACCATCATTCAGAATGTAAACAATAAGTTTACCTCCCTTGTTCTGGGCAAGGAGGAGCACGTCCTCTACGGCCCGGGAAAAATCGAGGATGTCCTTCTCGGAAAACGCTTTCTCATTTCGGCCCCGTCCTTTTATCAGATTAACCCCTTTCAGACCGAAGCTCTGTACAGCCTTGCAATAAACGGCATGAAGCTCAGGAAAACCGATACTCTTGTGGACGCCTACTGCGGAACGGGCACAATAGGCATTGCAGCCTCGGATAAGGTCATGGAGGTAATAGGCGTTGAGCTTAACCCCGCCGCCGTTAAGGATGCAATTGCCAATGCAAAGCGCAATAAAGCGGAAAACTGCCGCTTCTTTAAGGGCGATGCGGGAGATTTCCTCCTTGCCGCCGCCGAAGAGGGAATGAAGGCAGATGCCGTAATAATGGACCCTCCCCGCGCCGGACGTACGGCGACATTCGTGTCCTCCCTCTGCCCCATGTCCCCCTCAAGGGTCGCATACGTCTCCTGCGACCCCGAAGCCCTCGCAAGGGACCTTAAGTATCTGACCACCCACGGGTATAAGGTGAATAAGATTACACCGCTTGATATGTTCCCGCATTCAAATCATGTTGAGACGGTATGTCTCTTAGTTCTGAGAAATCACGTAACGCATATCAACATTGATGTGGATGTGGAGGAACTGGTGCAGGACAAGCGCGGTCAGGCGACGTACCCGCAAATTAAAGAATATGTGCTGGAGCAGACGGGGTTGAAGGTATCTTCTCTGTATATCTCGCAGATCAAACGCAAATGCGGGCTTGACGTCGGAGACAGCTACAACAAGCCGAAATCTGAGGATGCACGTGTACCGCAGTGCCCGCCTGAAAAAGAAAAGGCAATCATGGATGCACTACGGCATTTCGGCATAACAAACTAATGTTGTTTCTGACCTATATGAAAGGGGTTTTCTAATGGCAAAGCATATAAACACGTCTCAGCTTAAATCAAAGCTACGGCAGATTGAACAACAGCAACGAAGGGCAATAAACAACTATAATAATGCTGTTCGTAAGTACAACTCAGATGTCAAAAAGGCCGTAGATAGTTACAATCGCTTTGTGCGCGAGTACAACTCCAATGTTAGAAGAAATAAGCAAATTATTAGCCGCGAATTAAATAAGCTTAATTCGTCCTCTCATAGTTCATATAGTATGACGGTAAGGACTATGCAGACACATTATGCAGCAGTCAATTCGATTTATCGAGAGGGCTGTGAGGTCACGCCTGAGCAGAGTTACATACTGGATTTAGTTGAACAGGAGCAAGCGAACAGCATTATTACAGCAAATGCCTTAGAAAATAATCAACACCCGGAAGAAGATACTGAAAACATAGAAATTGGAAATAAACTACGTATCGTATCAGAAGATTTAGATAACAGGTGGAAGGGCGCTGTTTATTCACTTAACCCGGCAAATCCAGATGCAGCACGGCATTTTTGTACTAGTACAAGGGAAATCTTTACGGAATTCATTGAACTGAAAGCTCCCGATAAGGATGTCTTTATATACAATCCGCAGTGTGAGAAGACTGAGCTAGGTAATGCGACACGCAAAGAAAAAATAAAGTATATGATGCGTGATAAATCGCTTGATCAGTCAGTAATAGATTTTGCGGATGCCGATATCAACAACATTTTAGAGTTGTTTCATGTGTTAAGTGATGGAACACATGGTCCCGCAGGGCGATATGAGTTTACAAAGTTATTGCAGGTTAAGAAACGGGTTGAGCAAGGAATAAATTTCCTGTGCACTATTTCTGCATAGAAAAGC
>JAKSPP010000049.1 GCA_024404735.1 Oscillospiraceae bacterium
GAGCCCACCTCCATCGCTCTTCGTGTTTCCGATAAGACCAATATGCGTGTCGGTGAGACAGTAATCGTTGTCGGCGGCGGCCCCATCGGTCTTCTCTGCGCACAGATGCTCAAGATGAAGGGTGCAACCAGCCTCACTGTTGTTGAGCCCAAGGCCGACAGAAGAGAGCTCGCCCTCAAGATGGGTGCCGATTACGTTATCGACCCCTTTGCAGAGGACACCATTGAAGCTGCAATGAAGCTCACCGGTGGCAGAGGCTATGATGTTGTTATCGAAATCACAGGCGTAAAGTCCCTTGCAGGCCAGCCTCTTAAGCTCGCTGCAGACGGCGGTACAATTATGTACATCGCCATGTATGATGACGGCTTTGCTATGGAGGTTCCCATGACAGACACCTTCCATAACCGCAACCTCACCCTCACCGCAACCAAGGTTGCTCCTTACTGCTTCCCCAGAGCTGTTCAGATTCTCACAAGAATGCAGCTTGATGACTTTATGCCCATTTCCTTCCCCCTCTCTCAGATTCACGAGGCCTTCGATGCCTTCTTCACTCAGAAATATCTCAAGGTTCTCGTCAACTGCAATGAGGACCTTAAGGACAAATAATCGTCTTTCACGGATTATCCCTGCGGGGGCGGAGCATCGCCCCCGCATTTCCGCATTTTATAAAGGAGAAAAACAATGTTACCACAGAATACCATAGGCTGGGGAACCGCCCGCAGTGCCATCAGAGAGCTTTTTGAGTTCGGCAACAAGAGAAGGGCTGCCATCGGTGCCGAGAATGTTTTTGACTTCTCCATCGGTAACCCCAGTATTCCCGCACCCGCCTGCGTTGACGAAACTCTTCGTGAGCTTTACTCCACAGGGGACAGCCTCCTCCTGCACAGCTACACCTCCTCTGCCGGAAATCCCTCCCTCCGCAAAAAGGTTGCCGAGTTTCTGAACAGCACCTCAAAGGGACAGTTTGAGGCAGAGGGCGTTTACATAACCTGCGGCTCTGCCGCCGGTCTTGCCTCCTCCATGAACGGACTTCTTATGCCCGGTGAAGAGGTTATTCTCATCGCTCCTTATTTCCCCGAGTACAAGGTCTTCGTTGAGGGTGCGGGGGGAAAGATAGTCGTTGCCCAGCCCGACGAAAATATGATGCTCTCTGCGGAGAATATCGCAAAGGTTATCACGGAGAAGACAAAGGCCGTTATCATCAATTCTCCCAATAACCCCTCCGGCGTTGTCTTTACTGCCGAGAAGCTTGCGGAGATGGCCGATGTCCTCAGGGCTGCGGAAAAGAAGTACGGCAATAACATTTATATTGTCTCCGATGAGCCTTACAGAGAGCTTTGCTACGGCGATGCAAAATTTGCCCCCTGTCAGGATGCATACGAGAATACCATAGTCTGCTACTCCTTCTCCAAGTGCCTTTCTCTCCCCGGCGAGAGAATAGGCTACCTTGCCGTAGATAAGAGGGCCGCCGATTACGAGAAGGTATTTGCCTCTGTTGCAGGTGCCGCCCGTGCCCTCGGTTATGTCTGCGCTCCCAGCAGTATGCAGTTTATGGCCGAAAAGTGCATCGGCGCAACCTCCGATATAGCTCAGTATGAGATAAACAGAGACATTCTCTGCTCCGGCCTTCAGAAAATCGGCTATGAGTTTGCAAAGCCCGACGGAGCCTTCTATCTCTTCGTCAAGGCTCTGGAGCCCGATGCTCAGGCCTTCTCCGACAAGGCAAAGGAGTTTGAGCTTCTTCTCGTCCCCTCCGATACCTTCGGTGTCGGCGGTTATGTAAGACTGTCCTACTGCGTTTCAAGAGAGATGATTGAAAAGAGCATGCCCGCTCTTAAGAAGCTCTACGATTGCTATAAGAAGTAATCAACATATATTGCTTATTAAAGCCCCCCCGCTTCCGTACGGTTAAGCGAGGGGCTTTTTGCGCCCCCGGGTCCTTTCCAAATTGTTGACTTTAACAAAACGGGGATATATAATTATTGTTCGGATAAAATTATTCGGAGAGGGGAGAGTGACTGCTATTTTTGAGGAAGAAGAAAAACTAAACAGCCTTGCCCTTGAAATCCTCTCTCTTGCACAGAGTACCCTTATGCTTCATCTTCGCTTTATGGCAAAGGCAATAAGTCTTCCAAAGCTTAAGGCAGACTATGCCCTCGGCGGTATGGCCTCCGACGGAAGGACGATAAGCTACTCTCCCAAAGAGGTAATAAAGGCCTTCGGAAAAGAAAAGTCCCTTCCCGCAAGGCAGTACCTTCATCTGCTTCTGCACTGCATTTTCGGGCATACAAGGCCGCCCGTTTCCGTACAGAATCCCGCCCTATGGAGTCTTTCCTGCGATATTGCCGCAGAAAATATAATAAATGAACTGAGTATTCACGGCACGGAGTATTCCGGGACCTCCGAGGAGGAGAAGGAGGTCCGTCGCCTTAGTGAAAAAGTCCGCTATATGACGGCAGACTGCCTCTATAAGCATTTCTCCGATTCGGCTACGCCGGAATATGAGGTGATGCGCCTTTCCTCACTTTTCTCCATTGACAGTCACAGACCGTGGTTTTCTCGGGAAAATGCCCCCTATGACAGGGAAAAGAGCGGGGGTGGGGCCGATAACGATGAAGACCCTTCGGAAAAATGGGATGAAATTGCGCGCCGTCTTAAAATGGACCTTGAAACCTTCTCTAAAAACAGGGGCAGTGCTTCGGGCGCCCTTACGCAGAATCTCAGGGCCGTTATAAGGGAAAAGTACGATTATGAGAGCTTTCTTCGAAGGTTTGCCGCCCCACGGGAGTCTGTTAAAATCAATGACGATGAGTTTGACTATATCTTCTATACCTACGGCCTTAAGCTTTATGAAAAAATGCCTCTTGTTGAGCCCCTTGAGTATAAAGAGGATAAGAAGATACGGGAGTTTGTTATCGCAATCGACACCTCCGGCTCGACCTCCGGAGAGCTTGTTTCGCGCTTTGTAAACAAAACCTATAATATTCTTCAGGAGAGCGGTAGCTTTTCCGATAAATTCAATCTGCATATAATCCAGTGTGATTGCGCCATTCAGGAGTCGGTTAAAATCCGCACTAAGGCTGAGTTTGATGCTTATATTTCGCATATGACGATAAAAGGCGGGGGAGGAACGGATTTCCGCCCTGTATTCCGTTATGTTGAAGAAAAGCTCCGTGAAAAGGAATTTGTAAACCTTAAGGGCCTTATATATTTTACGGACGGCTTCGGTGCCTTTCCCCCGAGACAGCCGCCCTATAAAACCGCCTTTGTTTTC
Organism: Oscillospiraceae bacterium; assembly: GCA_024404735.1. GTDB lineage: Bacteria > Bacillota > Clostridia > Oscillospirales > Oscillospiraceae > JAKSPP01. The sequence continues at coordinate 3,275 of JAKSPP010000049.1, forward strand.
GTAAGCGATGCCTACGATATGCCTCCTGTTCCCGTGTGGGCAATGAGGCTTGTTTTAAGACCCGAAGAAATAGAAAGTTAAAGGGAGAAAAAAGGGAAAATGAATATAAAAGAAGCAAAGCAGCAGATTAAAAATGCCATGCGTGCGTACTTTACCAAAAATGAGGACGGAGAGTATATTGTCCCTGTGCCCCGCCAGCGCCCTGTTTTTCTCATGGGCCCTCCGGGTATAGGTAAAACAGCCATTATGGAGCAGATTGCCGCCGAGATGGGTGTGGGTCTTCTCAGCTATTCAATGACGCACCACACAAGGCAGAGTGCCCTCGGCCTTCCCTATATAGAGCACAGAAACTACGAGGGACTTGACTGTGACATCTCCCTTTATACCATGAGTGAAATAATCGCATCCGTATACGATATGATGAAGGAAACGGGTGTAAAGCAGGGCATCCTTTTCCTCGATGAGATTAACTGCGTTTCAGAAACCCTCGCACCCGTTATGCTCCAGTTCCTTCAGTACAAGGTTTTCGGTCGCCACAGTGTCCCCGAGGGATGGATAGTGGTTACTGCGGGCAACCCTCCGGAATATAACAGCTCCGTAAGAGAGTTTGACCTGGTTACATGGGACAGACTCAAGCGCATTGATGTGGAGCCGGATTTTTCCGTCTGGAAGGAATATGCCGTGGGGAAGAATGTTCACCCCGCTGTTTTGAGCTATCTTGAAATAAAAACGGGTGATTTCTATAACGTTGAAACGGATGTGGACGGTAAGCGCTTTGTAACCGCCCGTGCCTGGGAGGACCTCGCCCTTATGATTTCTCTCTATGAGAAAAACGGGATTAAGGTTGACGGGTCGCTTATCTCCCAGTATCTGCAGGATCCCCGCATTGCAAAGGATTTTGCGGTCTATTATGACCTTTATGAGAAGTATAAAAGCGACTATCAGATTGAGAGCATTCTTTCGGGAAAAGCCTCCGATGAAATTAAATCCCGCGCCGAAAATGCCGGCTTTGATGAGCGCATTTCACTTATCTCCATGCTTCTTGACCTCATCTCCTCCGAGCTTTGCGCCGTTGTGGAGGGCGACCTTCTCCTTAAGGATATGACAGCCTCCTTAACTGAGCTGAAAACACTTTTTTCCCGCCCGGGCAAAACTCCCTCCGAGAAGCTCTCCGAGTACATTGAGAAAAAGGAAAAGGAGCTCTTTTCCGGCAAAAGGTCAGGCGCTCTTTCCCCGGAGGCTCAGACCCGACTTAAAAAGCTTATTAAAAGGCTCGGAGCTCTAAAGACGGATATAGCCTCCGAAAATAACGGCAAGACCGCCCTCCTCTCTCTTAAAAAGCTCTTTGATGAGATGATGAAGTCCGGGAAGGGGGCTTCCGAAAGGGCAGCTGTGCGCCTTTCCAATATGTTCGTCTTTGCGGAGGCTGTTTTCTCCGAAAGCCGTGAGCTTCTCATAATAGTAACGGAGCTTTCCCTTAATAAGGGCTGTGCAGCCTTCATAGGAAAGTACGGCTGTAAGGAATACTTTAAGCACAATAAGGAACTTCTTGTATTCGACAGGGCAAAGCAGATTGAAAATGAGATTGCCGCCCTGGAGTTTGAGCTTGACTGACAATGAAAGAAATAACAACAAAAAAAGAAGTAAAGGCTCTTAAAAAAATAACGCCGAAGGCTCTGGACCTCCTTATGTCATCTCCGGAGCTTCTTTCCTATGCCATCTCCGAAAAAGACTGCCGGGGCATCAATAAAAAGCAGAGCCTTCGTAAAGCGGCAGCTTTGGGCAATATTGAGGCTTTAATGGCAATGGCAAGGGCCGGCTGGCTTGATAATCCCGCAAGGCGAGATGAGCTTATTGATTTCTGCTCCGAAAATGCACCCGAGGATGTCTTCGTCTGGCTTGTTGATTTCAAAAACAGCACGGCGGATTTAGAGGGCGAGGCTAAAAGAGCCGAGGAAAAAATGCTCCGTGAGTTTCTTATGGACCCTTTCTCCGCCGAAGCCCTAAGGCGTATATGGTCAACCCGCCGCCTTCCCGACGGCAGCCTTGAAATTTCAAGCTACAAAGGCTTTGAGGAGGCGGTGTTTGTTCCGGAAAAAATAGGAAGAAGCCCTGTTACCTCCATAGGCCCTTATGCCTTCTCCACCCGAAACGACAGGCGCACCCGAAATACCGATGCAAGAAAGCATATTTCTTCCATAAGCATCCCGAAGGGAATAACAAATATCTCTAGTGGGGCCTTTTATGCCTGCTCCTCCGTAAAGAGCATCACTCTTCCCGAGGGAATAGTGAGCATCGGTGACAGCGCTTTTTACGCCTGCAGCGGTCTTAAGTCGCTTACGCTTCCCTCTACGGTCGTAAGCCTTGGGGAAAAGGCCTTCTACGGCTGCTCCGGAATAAAAAGCATTACGGTCCCTCCTTCTGTGAGAGTCCTTCCCGCCTCGGTTTTCAGCTCCTGCAGTGACCTTGAGAGTATTTCTCTTCCCGATGAAATAAGGGAAATCGGCCCTTCCGCCTTCGCAGGCTGCCGTACTCTTTCGGATTTTTCCCTTCCCGCCCGACTTAATAAAATAGGAAGGGAGGCGTTTAATTCCTGCAAGCTCCTTCCCGCCCTGTCCGTCCCGGAGGGGGTTGAGGAAATAGGTCTTTGGACCTTCTATGACTGCAGGGAATTAAAAACTCTTTCTCTCCCGGAAAGCCTTAAAAAATTTGACCCCTCGGCCCTCTGGGGCTGCAGCAGTCTTGAAAGTGTCGGCATTGCCGAAGAAAACACACATTTCTCTTCAGTAGGCGGCTGCATTATTGATAAACAAGGAAAGACGCTTCTCTGGGGAGGCAGGAAGGCCGTTATCCCCAATGACGGAACCGTGGTAAAAATAGAAGACCACGCCTTTTATAACTGCGTTAATCTTGAGAAGATAATTATACCCGATTCCGTTACGGAAATAGGGGACAGGGCCTTTGACGGCTGCTGCTCTCTGAAGGCTCTTTCTCTTCCGAAAAGCCTTAAAAAGCTCGGGGTGGGTGCCTTCAATGCCTGCAGGGAGCTTGCGGAAATAAACCTTCCGGGGGATATAAGGGAGCTTCCGGAGGATGTCCTTAGAGGCTGTGTTAAGCTTCGCTTGCTTAATATTCCGGAATCTGTAAGGGAGATAGGAAGCAGTGCTCTTCGGGGCTGCAAGGGTCTTACGGGCCTTGTTATACCCGAAAATGTAAAAAGAATAGGCAGCAGTGCATTCAGAGGCTGCAGAAATCTAAAGACAATCGAGCTTCCGAAAGACCTTATTCTCGGCGAGGATGCCTTCTTCGGCTGCTTTGCTCTTAAGAAAAACAAATAAAGGAAAAGAAAAAAGGAGATGCGGTTTTTTCTGCATCTCCTTAATCATTTTGCTCAGTAATTTCTGATGTGTGCGTTCATAACCGCAAGCTCTATTCCGTCAACCGCCAGGGCGGAGCATCTTCCCGCATCGTAGTACTGCAGTGCTATCTCCGCATTGGGATAAACAGAGGCAACGGTAACGTACTTGATTGCATCCTCGTTGTTTTTAAGGGCTGTCTGAACAGTTACATCGGAAACGGTTCCTATTCTTTCGCCCTTAAGCTGCTTCATTTTCTTAACACCGTTATTTGCACCGGAAACGATGTACATATCCGAAACCATAAGGATTTCCCCTATGGTAAAATCATCGGGGTTAAGGGTATCCGTGCCGAAGCCCAGGGCAAAGTCAATGTTACCGGAGACAAGCTGGCTTTTAAGCTCCGCCTCCTTCATGGGCTGAATGCGAATTTCCCAGCCTATAAGTGAGGATATGGCGTTTGCAATGTCAACGCACATTCCCTTGTACTTTCCGCCCTCCTGATATGCAAGGGGGTAGAAATCGCTGTCAACACCTACGGAAATTGTCCTTATGGGTGTTTCCTCGAGAATTGCGTAAAGCTCCGTTGAGTCGTTGATTGCGGGGAAGGTGGAAAGGTCCTTGCCCAGCCATTTTGCGGAAATCGCAGCCATTTGCCCGTTTCTGGAGAGCTCTCCCAGGGCCGCCTCAATAACGGGGGCTATAATATCATCGGTTCTGTAAACCGCCGCATAATGCTTTTTTCCCAGATTTTCGATTATTCGAAAGGAGCCTGCGGTTTTCTTACAGGCGCAAAGGGGTACAAGCAATGCAATTATCAGTAATAAAACAATTATCTTCTTCAAGGCTTTATCTCTTTCTGAAAGCAATTCCCATTATGCCTCCCACAACACCGCCTATTATGTGGGCAAGCTGAGAAATGTTGTCCTTTGTTGTAATTCCGGTGACTATTTCTCCACCGATGTATACTGCGAAAACAAGGATTAGGGTAAGGGGGATTCCGTCTCCGGACATTCCTCCGAGAGAAGACATAACAATCATCATAAATACAATTCCCGAGGCACCCATCAGTGCTGTTGTGGGGAAGAGCATATATGAAAAGAGGCCGGAAACCAGTGCGGTTATAATCAGGGCAAGGAAAATGGAACTGCTTCCGTAGCGCTCCTCAAGGCTGGGCCCGAGAACCAGCATCAGCATGATGTTTCCGGAAAAATGGGAAAAGTCCGCATGTCCGAGAACATGTGTGAATAATCTCAGATAAGTAAGAATTTCCTTCGGTGACGAATGATATACGCAGAAGTATTTTAAGGTGGAGGACTTTGCGGTTACCATTCCCACCAGCAGTACAACAAAGCAAATTATTGAAAATGTCAGTGTTACCGGTGCATTGTACTGAATTATGGAGCCACTGTGTGCTTTTTTAATTTCTACTCACCTTCCCCTTGAAATGTAAAGGATAGTTTTATTGACAAATATGCTTTGTCGGTGTAAAATTTCACAATAAATACAAATAATAACGAGGAGAATTAAAATATAATGTACGAAGAATATTATCTTCCCCTTAAAAATCCGGAGATGTATCTCAATAAACTCGGCTTTTCCTTTTCCGATGTTGAAATTAGCCCCGACTTCCTCTCTAAGCTTGTAAAGGCCCATCTTTACAATATAAATTTTTCCAATATTGAGGTATGGGATAAGGGCGTCTGCCCCTCAATCACTCCCGAGGACCTTTTTGAAAAAATCGTTGTAAACGGCTGGGGCGGTTATTGCTTTGAGCTTAATAACCTCTTTAATGCACTTCTCAATACAATCGGCTTTAAGTCTCAGATTGTTCTGGCATCTGTTGTCGGCCGTTCTCCCGAAGCCCGTGTTCCCTCCCACTGCGCCTGCATCGTAACCATTGACGGCGAAAAGTATTTTGCCGATGTAGGCTACGGCGGTGACCTTCCCGAGGGCGCCCTGAAGCTTCCCGACGGAACCTTCAGCGACTGGAGCGGTAACTGGCATATGGAAAAGGCCGAGGAGGAGAACTATTACTACCTCTGCAAGGGCGACAGCAGAGTAATCATCTGCCGTGACTTCAACTTCGATAAGCAGGATTTCATCCCTCTAAACTATTATATCTCTCAGATGCCTCAGTCACCCTTCAGATTTATGATTATGGTAAATCGTCGCATCAGAGAGGGCGTTATCTATTCCGTCAGCAACGAATTCTTCAAGAAGCACGGAACAGATGAGGCCGACAGAAAGCTTTCTTCAACGGAAGAGCTTCGTGAGCTCCTCATAAAGGAGTTCGGCTTCAGTGAAAAGCTCAGTATAACAAAGGCTCTTCCCGTAACTCCCAAAGAGTTCCTTTAATAAGAGATATTACAGGCAGGCTGCTCTTCCATATTATTCTGACCGGCAAATATATGCCGGTCAGTTTTGTTTTACTCGTTTGCGGAGTATGAGTAGCTTATTGAAAGGTTGTTTCCGTCAAAGGTGCCGTTAAGCTTTGCGAGGGTGCGGTAATACTCCTCGCTTTTTTCCTCATAGGGGACAGGGCAGTAGTCGTTTCCGCTGGCAACGCCGGAGCATGCGCAGGGAATCTCTTCTCTTCTTTCAACGGTAATTGTGCCGTCTGCATCCTTGCGAAGATAGAGCTTAAGAATAAACGTATCCTTGTCTCTGGGGTCGGTGTTTCCGCCGAAGGTCCAGTTGCCCATGGAGTAATAGATAATAACACCGTTGTATTCCTCGGAGGGCTGCAGAGTGTGGGGATGGCTTCCGTATACGAAATCCGCACCTGCATCAACGGCGGCATGTGCAAGGGTTTTCTGCTCGCTGTTTACCTTGTAGCTTCCCTCATCGCCCCAGTGAATTGCGGCAATGACGAATTCGGCGCCGAGGTCCTTAACGGCCTTGATTCCGGCCTTTATCTGGTCGGTAGTTCCGAATGAAACCGCATATACGCCTATCTTAAGGCCTCTGGAGGTTTCGTAAAGGGCATATTCGTCTCTTCCGGCATAGCCGATTCCCTCGGCCTCAATTGCGGCCTTGGTGTCTGCATATCCGCCCTGACCGTAGTCGAGAACATGGTTGTTCGCAAGGGTAACGAATTCAACGGAGCCCTCTGTGAATATCTTTGCATAATCGGCCGGGGACTTGAAAACGAAGGTCTTCTGTGCGGCGGCGGTGGATTCCGTCAGGGCACATTCCATATTTGCAAAGGTGAAGTCGTCATTTTCAAAATACTGAAGAGTCTTTGAGAAGGGATAGGAATAATCCCCGTTCATAACGGTGTCGTAGCCCTGAGGAGTGCCTCTGTAGTACTGTGAGGAGGCAACGGTGCAGTCACCCACGAAGGAGAGCTCAAAATACTCCGGCTCGGGAGTGGGTGTGGGGGAGGCGGTATTCTCCGAAGGTGTCCGGTTCTCTGTTCCGGCTGGGTCGGGGGCTTCTCCGTTTCCTGAGGGAGCATTATTCCCTGCGGCCTGATTGTTTCCAGCCGAGGGCTGTCCTGCGGGGGTGCCGTCCGAGGTGATACCCGTCTGGGCCCCGGGGCTGCTCTGTTCTCCGGCTGAGGCACTGTCGCTCTTCGGCATCATTCTTGCCGTACCGCCGATGATGACAATGCATATTATAAGAATAAACGAAATAAGGTGCTTTCCTTTTTTCATCGTGATTTCTCTCGGATTAAAAAGATTACTTCTTTGCGTTCATGCTGAGGAAGGCATTAATGAAGCCGTCAATGTCTCCGTCCATAACAGAACCGATGTTTCCGTTTTCAAAACCGGTGCGTGAGTCCTTTGCAAGAGTGTAGGGCATGAAGACGTAGGAACGGATTGCGGAGCCGAAGTCAATCTTCATCTGAACGCCCTTGATGTCGGAAATCT